>CAMNAE010000205.1 GCA_946530565.1 uncultured Oscillibacter sp. | reverse complement strand
CGAGCTTCCGCCTGCGCAGCGGCGACCCCTTCGGCCTCGTGCCGCAGGAGCGTACGGAGCGCTCCGCGGGCGAGATCGCGGTCTATCCGCGCCTGCAGGGCGTGCGCACGGCGCTCTTTCTGGAGCCCAACTGGGAATCGCGCAGCGGCGGCAGCGGCTTTTTGGAGGACGCGAGCCTTTTGCGCGGCAGCCGGGACTATCGCTCCGGAGACGCCGCGCGGCGGATCAACTGGCGCATGACCGCGCGGACCGAAGATCTCACGGTGAACCTCTATGAGCGCATCCGCCCGCGGGGCGCGCTGTTTGTGTTCGATGGTGAGAGCTTCAACGACCTGCCCTGTGATGAGACGGCGCTCGAGGACGCGCTGAGTATTCTCGCCTCGGTACTCGTCTCGCTCTCCGCCGCGGGAGTCGAGAGCGCGCTCGCCCTGCCGCGCGCTGAGGATGCTCCGCCGGTGCTGCTTCAAAGCGCGCCTCTGCCGGCCCTTCTGCGCGCGCTTGCGGCCTATCGCCTGCAGCCGCTCGCAGCCCCGGAGACGCCGGATCAGCCTGTCCGTTACCGCACAAGCGTGTTCTCCCCGCACATCGCCGCCGCTGCGGCTGAGGCCGGACGCGTTTATTATCTGTGCGCCTCACTTGAAACCGTGCGCGGCGGCGCGGTGCTTGAAAAACTCGAACGGAGCGGGCACAGGGCGATCCTGCTGCCCTACAGGCGCGGCGGAGAGGCGCGCTTCCCGGCGCAGCGCGTCGTGGTTTTGACCTCGCTCAAGCGGGGAGGCGGCGCATGATGGCAAGGGATGTCTGCGGCGCGGCCAGAAACGCGCTCGCCTTTTACACGCTGCAGCGGTTTTTGAGCCTGATCCAGGGCGGCACGGCGCAGAGCGTCGCGCTTCTGCCCTGGCTTACGTGGTCGCTCGCCGCGTTTTTAATGATCCGCGCGCTCTTTCGGCGCGGCAGCACGCTTCGGGCGCTGCTCATCGCCGCCGGCGCTCTGTTTGCCGCCGGCTGCGCGCTCGTGATCTTCTGCTCGGATCTCGGCTTTTTCGGCGGCTGGCTGCTCGGTGCGGCCTTCGTGTTCGCAAATCTCCTGCCGCTGGTGCTCCCCGCCGAGGGCGAGGCCGCTGAGAGCCGCACGCTGACCGCGATGGAGCTCTCTGCAGTGCTCGCGCTGCTTGCGCTCTGGCTCTTTCCGGCGCTCAGCGCGCCGCTTTCAGAGGCGATCCCGGCGCTCGGCGCGGGCGTCTTCGGCCTGCTCGCGCTCTTTTTGGAGCGGGGCGCGGCGACGCGGGACGCCGAGCGGGGCTCCGATCAAGGCCTGAGCTTTTTGCTGCTTCTTTTGCCGCTGCTGCTCGCAGGCGCAGCGACGCTCGGCGCGCTCACCGGCGCGGCAGGTCTCGCGGGTCTTGCCGCCGCGGCGGTCGGGGCCGCAAAGCACGCGCTTTTGCTCATGGGCGCGGGGCTTGCCTGGCTCGTGAAGCTGCTCGTATCGCTCGTCCCGGCGCCCGAGGGCGGCGGGGAGATACCCGCGCCGACGCCGCTTCCGGCGATCGCGGGGGAGGGGGCAGCCGAGGAGCCGAACCCGCTTCTGGGGCTCGTGCTGCTCGCGCTGCTGATCCTGCTGATCGTCGCGCTGCTCGCGTTTCTGATCCTGAAGCTCCGCGATCTGCGCCTCGGGCGCCTCGGCGGAAGGCAGATCGGAACAGTCAGGCGTGAGCGGGCGCCGCGCGGCCTTCTGCGCCGGCGATTTTTGGATGCGCTGCGTCTCGTGCGCGGGCTGATCCTGCGCCGCGGCAGCCCGGAGGCAGCATTCTGGCAGCTTCGCCGGCGGCTTCGGAGAAGACTTCCGCAGAGACCCGGCGAACCGCCCGGCGCGTATGTCCGCCGCCTCGCGCGGCTCGCCGCGGCGCAGCAGATCCCGGAGCTTGCCCCCGCGCTCGACGCGCTTGCCGCTGCGCTCGAGCAGAGCCTCTGCGCCCCGCCGGGGCGTGCCGGGGGATACAGACCGGATCGAAGGGCGCTTCGCCGCGTCGGCCGGCTGAAAAGCGCAGAAGAGAAAAAGCGCCGCGTACCGTGAGCTGCCTTACGGTACGCGGCGCCGCTTTGTCCGCCCGGGGCGGATGTCGAGGACCGGGCACGATCGGTGATTGACAGGTCAAACCAATCATGCTATGTTAATGACAGCGGAAAATAGAAGCTCGGCTCCGCTCCGCGCCTTTGCGGCGGGATCATGCAAAACGGCTCTGAGACAGCCGTTTAAGAAAGGAACATGCCATATGAATTTCTATTCCATGCTGAAAAAGAGACAGGAAGAGGGCAACCCCGTGCGCGTCGGCCTGATCGGCGCCGGCAAATTCGGGACGATGTATCTCTCTCAGGTCCGCAAGGTCCCCGGCGTTCATCTGGTGGGCCTTTGTGAGCTGAATATCCCCAAGGCCTTCGCAAGCCTCAAGCGCACCAACTGGCCGGACGCGCAGGTGAACGCCAAGAGCTTGGAAGAGGCCTTCAAGACCGGCAAGACCTGCGTACTCGACAGCGCCGACGAGCTGATCGCCTCGCCCTTCACCGAGGTCATCATCGACTGCACGGGCCTCGCCGAGCTCGGCATCGAGACCTCGCTCAAGTGCATCCAGCACGGCAAGAGCATCGTGAACGTGAACGTCGAGGCCGACATTCTGGCAGGTCCCGTGCTCGCCAAGCGCGCGCGTGAGGCCGGCGTCGTCTATTCGCTCGCCTACGGCGATCAGCCTGCTGAGATCTGCGAGATGGTCGACTGGGCGCGCACGGCCGGCTTTGAGGTCGTCTGCGCCGGCAAGGGCACGCGCTTCCAGCCCAAATACCATCAGTCCACGCCCAATACGATCTGGGGCTACTACGGCATTCCCGAGGAGCACGCGATCAAGAGCGGCATGAACCCGAAGCTCTTCAACTCCTTCCTCGACGGCACGAAGTCCGCGATCGAGATGTCCTGCGTCGCGAACTGCACCGGCCTCCTCCCGCCCGAGGACGGCCTGAAGTTCCCGGCCTGCGGCGCCGACGATCTGGCCCGTCTCCTGAAGCCGAAGTCCGCCGGCGGCATTCTCGACCACAGCGGCATGGTCGAGGTCGTGGCCTCTGAGGAGCGCGACGGGCGGCCCGTCTTCCGCGATCTGCGCTTCGGCATCTATGTGACGCTCAGGGGCGATTCCGAGTACATGCAGGACTGCTATAAAGAATATGGCATGGTGACCGACGAGACCGGCGAATACACGTGCCTCTATCGTCCCAACCACATGATCGGCCTCGAGCTCAACATCTCGGTCGCCTCCGTCGGCACGCGGCATGAGCCCACCGGCTCCCCGGTCGCCTTCCGCGCGGACGTGGCCGCGGTCGCGAAGTTCGACATCCCCGCCGGCACGGTGCTCGACGGCGAGGGCGGCTACTACGTCTACGGCGAGGCGGTGCCCGCAAAGCGGAGCGTTGAAAACGGCCTGCTGCCGCTGAACTTCTCGGCCGGCAAGCGCGTCAAGCGCGATATCAAGGCCGGCGAGTTCCTGAGCCTTAATGACGTCGAGTACGATCCGAACTGCCTGACGATGCAGGTCCGCCGCGAGATGGCCGGCATGATCGAGTGAGACCGGACTTAAATCGTAAAACAGAATAAAGCAGCTCCGCGTACCGCAGCAAAACGGTACGCGGAGCTGTTCATTTATCATGCCACGTATTTATACTGAACTCCATTAAAATGCTTGAAAAGCATTTTATAGCGCCTTCAGGCG
>CAMNAE010000204.1 GCA_946530565.1 uncultured Oscillibacter sp. | reverse complement strand
AAAAATCGTCTAAAATCAATTGGTATCGATCATACTCCTCGGGATGCAGCGCAAAAATATAGGAGCGCTGTGTTCCTCTGTGAAACGTGAGCACAATGATTTTTGCGTCTGGCAAATAATCCCGGATTCCCACTTTCGCTCGTTCCCAGGCATCAGCTTTCCGTCGCCCCTTGTGGCAGTAAAAAACGACATTTTGCCCGCGCTGATAGTAGGCAGCAATTTCCTCTGGCAAAACATATTTTTCACTTCCCTTTCGCCCCGGCTTTTTTCCATATCCGATTCCATTGTCCGGGTCAGCAAAGATCAGTTCGGCATCTTCCAAGTAAGCGAGTGCATTCTTCTCCCAGAGCCGTCGATGTATTTCCCTGCTGTGCGCATCTGCGGCATCATTAGAAAGAATATCATGATAATAATGTGCATCCGGTATGAGATCTGCTTTTTCAATATCATAAACGCTTTTATCTTGTCGATCAGCTACTTTCTTCAGAGCGCCGAAAAACTCGCTGTTATAATCCGCTTCTTTGGAATTATTCAGATAATTTGTGATTTTCCCGTCTGATGAACCATCGTTCTTCGTCAGATACCAATTTACGCCCACCTTTATGCCACGTTCAGCAATAAATCGAAGCAATCCATATTTCCCGTAATCTCCTATATCTCCTACATATTGATTCTTCACAGTCACACCCCCGTCCCATTATTAAGCTATCATCAGCCTTTTATTCAGTTCGTTTTCTCTTTGCATACATATTATCTCCTCTCAAAAGCCTTAGACGACCATCTGAACTTCAACATTTTGTTGCGTTATTATGAATTGTAATCAGTTAAGTGTTCAAAGTCAATCTTGTGTTTTCTTTTAATCCTAGAGCATTCCAAATCCAGCCAGCCGAGATGGCCGGTTGCTGCTTGAATCATACAATCAGAATCAAAAAATCGTGCGAACGCCTTGAATTTTTCGTACGATTTATGTATACTGTCATCACAATGATTTCAGCAAGGGGGCGTTTCTATGACGATCACCGCAACCGACTTGAAAGAAAACCTCAGCAAATACCTGACCTTATCTGTCACCGAAGACGTGTATATCACCAAAAATGGCCGTGTATTGACGATGCTTACGAATCCTTTTCAGGACCGCGTGAATATCGCCAAATCCCTCTTTGGCTGCATTCCCGCGGATATCACTCCGGAAGAGGCGAGAGAGGAGCGGCTTGACCGGATATGAGAGCTCTGATCGATACCTGTGTGATCCTCGATGCGCTCCAGGAGCGTGAGCCGTTCCGAGAGGCGGCGCAGGAGATCGTGCTTGCCTCGGCAAACCGGATGTTCGACGGGTTTCTCACAGCGAAGTCCGTGCTGGATCTCTATTATCTGCTGCACCGCCATACGCACTCTGACGCCGAGTCACGCAGGCTTCTAAGCGGCATCCTGACACTCTTTGAGCTGCTCGATACAAGCGGCTCTGACTGCCGCCGCGCCCTTTCCTCACAGCTTTCCGACTATGAAGACGCCGTGATGGCACAGACTGCTCTTCGCGCCGGCATAGACTGCATCGTCACAAGAAACGTGCGGGATTATAAAAGCGCGCCGCTCCCCGTCCATACGCCGTCGGAATTTCTGAAGAAGCTCTCATCTCAGGGCATCTGACCGCATTGCAGCAATTTCTCTTTAAAACCTTCAGCGCCCGCCCGGGGCTTCTCCGGGCGGGCGCTTTCCTGATCACTGATCTTTTATCGGTTGTCCACGTATTCGGGGTTCATGTCGTGGTTCTTCAGGCGCTCCCAGGCGGCCTGCTCCCAGCGCGTGCCGGGCTTGCCGTAGTTGCAGTACGGGTCGAGCGAGAGCCCGCCGCGGGGCAGAAAGCGGCCCCAGACCTCGATGTAGCGGGGCTCGAGCAGCGCGATCAGGTCCTTCATGATCACATTGACGACGTCCTCGTGGTAGTCACCGTGATTGCGGAAGGAGAAGAGATAGAGCTTTAAGGACTTGCTCTCCACGATCTTCTGATCGGGCACATAGGAGATCACGATGTTCGCAAAGTCCGGCTGTCCGGTGATCGGGCACAGGCTCGTGAACTCCGGGCAGTTGACCTTTACGAAATAATCGTTTTCCGGGTGACGGTTCGAAAAGGCCTCAAGGAGCGTCGGGTCGTATTCGTTTTTATACTCCGTGTGCCCACTGCCGAGCTTGGTCAGGTTTTCTCTGGTTCTCATGGCTTGTTCCTTTCTCCGTTAAGGGTACGATCCTTCTTGCAAGGTACATAAAGGGCGTGTCCATCAGTGCGACCGCAGCCTTGAAGATGTACGTGGTGACGAGGATGCTCACAAAGACCGGCACGGGGTAGACGCCCCAGAACGCAAGGAACGTGAAGATCACGGTGTCGAGCGCCTGGCTCGTGAGCGTGCTGCCGTTGTTGCGAAGCCAAAGCTTCGCGCGCGAATTGCCGCTGCGCTCCCAGATGAAGTGATAGAGGAACACGTCGACGTTCTGGCTCACGAGGAAGCCGGCGAGGCTTGCGAGCGTGATGCGCGGCACAAGGCCGAAGACGACCCGGAGGCTCTCGCTGATATAGTCGTTGGCGTTCGGCGTGAAGAGCAGGATCATCTGCGTTCCGAGCATCCACAAAAGCATGATCGAAAAGCTGTAGACGACCGCCTTTGAGGCCTCTTTCCGGCCGTACTTTTCAGAGAGGATATCGGTCACAAGGAAGGTCGCTGCATAGAGCACGTTGCCGGCCGTGGTGGAGAGGCCGAAGATGTCGACGCATTTGCACACTGCGATGTTGCCGAGGAGCGTCCCGAAGATCGCGAAGGCGTAGAGCCCGTTCTTGCCGAAGACCTTATAGAGCACAAGGACGCTGCCGAGATATACCAGCACCGTTGTGATGAAGATAAGCTCATTGGACATGTTTCTCACCTCTCGTATGGGATCGGATCCGCAACGCCGTTTTCCTCAAACGCGCGTTTCCGGTCGCGGCAGGTCCCGCAGACGCCGCAGGCCTTCTCGCCGCCCTCGTAGCAGCTCCAGGTAAGTTCGAAGGGCACGCCGAGCGCAAGGCCCGTTTTTACGACTTGCGCCTTGGACGCGTCGATGAAGGGCG
The DNA here is from genome assembly GCA_946530565.1 of uncultured Oscillibacter sp. Classification (GTDB taxonomy): domain Bacteria; phylum Bacillota; class Clostridia; order Oscillospirales; family Oscillospiraceae; genus Oscillibacter. Next base: position 669 of record CAMNAE010000204.1, on the reverse strand, counting down.
CCTCGACGCGCAGGGCGCCGCCGCTCCCGATCCCGATCGCCTGCGAGATCGCCTGATGAAAAGCGCGGCTCGTATCCGGGTAGGCGCTGCCGGCCGCGTCGTCGGCGTGCGCGCCGTAATAGAGCACCTCGCAGCCGCGGCTGAGCGCGACCGAGGCCGCCGCCGAAAGAAACAGCCCGTTGCGGTAGGGCACATAGGTGCTCACCGGCGCGCCGTTCGTCTTTTCGAGCTGCGCGGCGTAATCCTCGTGCGGGATCGCGGCCTCCGCGCCGGAGAGCAGCGTGCACGAACTTCCGCGGAAGATCTCGCCGAGATCGAGCGTGACGCGCTCCACGCCGTAATGCGCGGCGACCTTGCCGGCTGCCTCAAGTTCTTTATCATGCTTTTGCCCGTAGGAGACCGAGAGCGCGAGCACCTCACCGGCGCCATAGGTTTTGACGGCAAGGCCGAGGCAGACCGAGCTGTCGAGCCCTCCGCTGAATAAGACCAGTGCTTTCATAGATCACATTCTCCGATATCAATAAAAAAAGCTCTGCAAACCGCAAAGCCTGCAAAGCAAAGAAAACAGCATCTTTATTTGCAGTCCCGGTTTTGCTTAACGACAGGAAGGTACCAATGAACTGTCGGCCCGGCCAAATTGCGCGAGCGGCGTGATTATACCAGATAACG
>CAMNAE010000203.1 GCA_946530565.1 uncultured Oscillibacter sp. | reverse complement strand
AGCTCTTCGAATCTTAAGTCAAAGCAGATGCAAAGCCCCATCGTGCCCCAGGGCGTTTCGAAGGTCGTGATCTTCCTGCCGGGCGAGAGCGTATCGGACTCAAAAAAGCGCTGGCCGCCCTCGACATCGATGTCGAAAAGGTGCGCCTTGCGGTGATACGCGAGCTCATTGCCGTCAGGAGCATAGACAAAGCTTGTGTTGTAAAGTTGATCTCCTTCACGCTCAGGGATCGATCCGCCGACGATGTAGAGCCCCTCTTCCCGCGCAGCGCGAGAGAGCATCTGCTGCGCGGGTCCGCCGCGCATTTCGGAATACGCGCCAAAGCAGGCGTTGTCGTAGGGGCAGCAGAACATCTCCGGCAAAACGACAAGCTCTGCGCCGCCCTCCCCGGCGCGATGAAGCGCCGCTCGTGCGCGCTTGAGGTTTTCCTCTTTGTCGGCCGTCACCGGCAGCTGCAGCATGGCGATGTTCAGCTTCATGTCGTGCGCCTCCTCATTTGATCGCGCCGGTCGTTACCAGCGGTGTTCCCTCCAGGCCATCTCCGGCGTCATTGCGAAATAGTAGGGGTCAGGCTCGTCGCCGTCGCGGTCGCCCCAGGTCGCGTCGATGTGTACGATCTCACCGTCGAGCTCGGCCACGCACCACATGTGGCTCTCGCTCGATATGGCCGTGCAGGCGATATTCTCGAGCCGCAAAAAGAGGTTCAGCGCCCCGGTATAGCCGTCACAGACGGCACGGCCGAGCGAAAAGAGGCTGTACGGGATGTGGCTTAACGAGTAGTCGCCCGCCGCATAGTCATAGACACAGTTCCGGCAGATCCAGTCGTAGTAGACCCAGGCCTTCTCGCGCTCGCTCATCTGCGCGGTGATGAGTCCCTTGTTCCAGAGCTGGTCGTGCACGCTGATCGCCGCTTCAAGTGCCTCTGTACGGTAGAGCTGGACCTTGTCGTCGGCCGCGACCGCGGTGAAGACGATCTGAAGGTCTCCCTCATCGGAATACTCCGACGCGCCCGCGTTGTAGCCCTGCTCCGCGTAGGACTTCAAAACCTTCAGCGCCTGCAAAAGCCGCGCGTGCGCGCCCTCGTCGCTCAAGTAGTCGTACTGCAGCGTCAGGGTATCGGAGTCGTCGGCGAGCATGAGCAGGATGTCGGATTCCATCTCCTCATCGGTCATCGGCGCGATATAAAAGGTTTCGGCATCGGGCACAAGGTCTGCGTAGGTCGTGCCCGCAGCCGAGACGGCCGCGGAGACGTCCCAGTCGGGTGCGATACGGAGCGACGGGTCGGTGAGCCGCGTCAGCAGCGCCGCCGCCGCTCCGCGCGTGAGCGTCGCGTCCGGGAGATAGCTTCCGAATGCGTCGCTGCCTACGCTGATGCCGCAGCGGTAGAGATTGTAAATATCCTCGGCCCAGGGGGTCTCTGCGTTCACGTCGGTGATGAATTTTCCGCTCGCGATCGCCCGATCGACGGTCTTGCCCGCGATCGCCTCCATCGTGTCGAGCGGCAGAAGGCGCGCGAGCACATGCGCGGTGTAGGCTCTCGTCGCCTTTGCGGAAAACAGCGCAGGGGCTTCCTCGATCACTCCCTCAGAGAGCAGATACTGCGCGTAGGCATCAGCGGTCTCCTCCCCGCTGAAGGCTTTCGCGCCGGCCTCAGCGTCGCCGAGCAGCGCCATGGAGCGCACACGCGCGGCAAAGATCATCAGCTGCCCTTCGCTCATCGGCTCCGTGACGCCGAAGCGCCCGTCGGAAAAGCCCTTGGCAATGCCCATGTCTGTAAGAGCCGCGACGTTTTCATAGAACACATCACCGGGCGCGACGTCGGTGTATCGCTGCGTGCCCTCCGGCGCCTGCACGGCAAGCGCCGCAGGCAACGCAAACACTGAGAGCGCGAAAAAGAGCCCGGCTGTTTGCAGGGATCGTTTCAGATTCATCGCAGCCTCCTTCAGCGGCCGGGGATCGCGAGATCCTCTTCGGTCAGCTCATAGGTATAGGGGTTGAAGCGCTCGTTTAAAAGCGTGAGCGTCTCGCTTTGATCAAGGTAGATATAGGGGCTGTGCCAGGAACCGGGCAGGGTCGTAAAGTCGATGCCGTCGGTCCCGATCTCAGCCGCCTTCGCGGCAAGCCAGGCGATGTTGCCGGCGCTTAAATCGGTCGTCACATTTTCACGGAAGATCTTCGCGAGCTCCCCGGCCTTTAATACGTTCTGCGGCTTTAAAAGCTCTTTTGCCGCGGCCTTCAAAAAGGCCTGCTGCGTCTCCATGCGGCCGATATCCTGAGAGGCGTAGCCCGCCCGGAAGCGCACGACCTTGAGCGCCTGCTCGCCGTTTAAGTGCTGCTCGCCCGCGGGAATGTGGATGTAGAGATCCTGATACGGGTCCTCGTAGTCCATATCGACCGGAACGTCGAAATCGACACCGCCGATCGCATCGACCAGTGCCTCAAAGCCGCCGAGGCTCACCTCGACACCGTAGTCGATCGGGATCCCGAGCTGCTCGGAGATCACAGAACGCAAAAGCTCTGTACCGCCGATGTTGTAAGCTGCGTTGATCTTGTGGCTCTTGCCGCCTATGATCGCTTTGCAGTCGCGAGGGATGCTGACGCCGTGGATCGCGCCGCTGACACTGTCGAAAGCGATCAGGATATTCGTATCGCTGCCGCCGTTGCCGTCGTCGACGCCGGTCAAAAGGATCGTATAAAAGCCGTCACGGCGCGCCGCGGCGTCGATCTGCGAAAGCGCCTCGGCCGTGACCTCATGATCGCTGCTCTCTTTTTCGGCACTCCCCTTCTGCCTGGGCGCCTGAGCCGTGACGAGCCGCGCCGCGATGCCGACGAGCAGTCCGAGGATCAAAATAAACATGGCGAGTCTGCCGAGGCAGCAGCCCCGCCGCTGACGATGCTCCATAGGTATAGACAGCCTCCGGAAAAAAGTTTCATTTCAGTATACGGGCAAACGTGGAAAAAAACAAGGGCGAAATTGTAACAGATGAAAAATCAGCGCTTGCCCTTGTGCTTTCAGGACTTTTCGGTTATAATAGGCTTAGTAAATTATGTGCAGTTGTTTTCAAAGTGCCCTGAGGCCGTTTTGAAAACCGCACCTGAATAAAGAAAGGAAGATCCTATGGTTCAGTTCAATTCTGAAGCCGGCAATATCAGCGTCTCGAGCGCGGTATTTTCCAACATCACGGGCCTGGCCGCCACCAACTGCTTTGGTGTCAAGGGCATGGCCTACCGCTCCATGACCGATGGGCTCGTGCATCTTTTGCGCCGTGAGGCCATGAGCAAGGGCGTGAGCATCACCTATCACGATGATAACTCGATCTCGATCGAGCTGCACATCATCGTGGAAAACGGCGTCAATCTCCCGGCGGTCTGCCGCTCCATCATGAATGAAGTCACCTATGTCGTCACCAGGAACACGGGCGTAACCGTGCGTGCGGTGGACGTATACGTCGATTCCACCACACTGTAAGGAGGCCCATCAACATGCACGAAGTGATCACCGGATCTCTCTTTAAAGAGATGATCCTGCACGGCGCCATTCTGCTCAGTGCAGAAAAGCAGGCCGTGAACGACCTCAACGTCTTCCCTGTTCCCGACGGCGACACCGGCACCAACATGAGCATGACGATCGGCACCGCCGTGACTGAGCTCAAACGCCAGGAGCCCGACACTGTCGGCAAGGCCGCCTCCGTGACCGCGAGCGCGCTGCTGCGCGGCGCCCGGGGCAACTCCGGCGTCATCCTCTCGCTTTTGTTCCGCGGCATCAGCAA
>CAMNAE010000202.1 GCA_946530565.1 uncultured Oscillibacter sp. | reverse complement strand
TGTAACCGGCGTGGCCTGCCCGCAGGCAGGCGATCCCGCGCCCCTCGGGTTTTATCGCTCCCGGTTCAGCGGGATCGAAAGATAAGCTCTTAACAGGGCCCCGGTGGCGCCTTGCAACCGGCGTGGCTTTTCCGCAGAAAAGCGATCCCGCGCCCCTCGGGTTTCCTCCTCCCCGTTCCGCTCCGCAACTCAGGCTTGACGGATCGCCTGCTCCTTCGCTATAATATCGTTAAATCAGTACGAATAAACGCCCGCGGATCGTTCGATCTCTCCCCCTTCTGCGGGAAAGGAGTCAACCGCCATGTCCAACACCGTACGCCGCGCCGAAGAGCGCGATATCCCCGCGATCATGGAGCTTTTGAAGCAGGTCAATCAGGTGCACCACGACGGGCGCCCCGACCTTTTCAAGCGCGTCACCAAATATACCGCTGAGGAGCTCAAAGCCATTCTCCCGAACGACGAGACCCCGGTCTTCGTCTGCACGGACGATGCCGGCAGGGTCCTCGGCCACGGCTTCTGTGTTTTTGAAAAGCCGGCCAATCCCGCGCTCATGACCGACATCCTCACACTGTACATCGACGACATCTGCGTCGATGCCGCCGCCCGCGGCAGGCATGTGGGCAGCGCGATCTATCAGCACATTCTCGACTTTGCGCGCACGCACGGCTGCTACCATGTCACGCTCAACGTGTGGTGCTGCAACCCCGGTGCGATGGCTTTTTACAAAGAGCTCGGCATGACGCCGTATAAGATCGGGATGGAGCAGATCCTGTGATCCGGGGCGTATTTGCCGGATCCTCCCCGAGCTTCGGAGCATTTCGTATCGGATAAAATAAGACAAAAAACGAGCGGCGCGGAAAAGCGCCGGGGAAAACGCATATGGACGCACAAGAACAAAAATACCGTGAAATGACCGAGACACCGGTGCCGCAGCTCATTTTGAAGCTGGCCGTGCCGTGTATCATCAGCATGCTGGTCACCGCCTTTTACAACATGGCCGATACGTTCTTCATCGGCATGCTGCGCTCCAACAGCGCGACCGGCGCTGTTGGCATCGTCTTTTCCGTCATGGCGGTCATCCAGGCCATCAGCTTTTTCTTCGGCCACGGCAGCGGCAACTATATTGCCCGCTGCCTTGGCCACCGCGATCTTGAATCCGCCGAGCACATGGCGGCCACCGGTTTTTTTGCCGCGGTCCTCTGCGGCATCGTGCTGTGCGTGCTCGGCAGCATCAACATTCAGGCGCTCACCCGGCTGCTCGGCGCAACGGAGACGATCCTTCCCTACGCGGCCGCGTATCTTCAGATCATCCTCTACGGGGCGCCCTTTATGATGGGAGCGCTTGTGCTGAACAATCATCTGCGCTTTGAGGGCAGTGCCTTCTACGGCATGCTCGGCATCACCTCCGGCGCGATCCTGAACATCATCCTCGACCCGATCCTGATCCTCGGCGCCGGCCTCGGCATCGCCGGCGCGGCCTGGGCCACGATCATCGGCCAGGGCGTGAGCCTGATCATTCTGCTCGCGGGCACGATGCGCGGCGGGAACATCCGCATCCGCATTTCGGCAGTCCGCTTCAACGCGCACTATTTCTCCAACATCGTCAAGGGCGGGCTGCCCTCGCTCGCGCGGCAGGGTCTGGCCTCATTTGCAACGATCTGCCTCAACCGCGCGGCCGGCATCTACGGCGACGCTGCGATCGCCGCCATGAGCGTTGTGCAGCGGATCATGATGTTCTCCGGCTCCGCGATGATCGGCTTCGGTCAGGGCTTCCAGCCAGTCTGCGGCTTCTGCTACGGTGCCGGGCTCTACCGCCGCGTGCGCGAGGGCTTCCGCTTCTGCGTGAAAAGCTCCACGGCCTTTCTGCTCGCAGTCGGCGCCGTGGCGGTCATTCTCGCGCCGCAGCTGATCGCGCTCTTCCGCGACGACCCGGAGGTCATCCGGATCGGTGCGCTCGCGCTGCGGCTCCAGTGCTGCACGCTGTTCCTCTCCGGCTGGGTCGTCATGAGCAATATGATGCTCCAGACGATCGGCCGCACGGTCCCCGCCACCTTCCTCGCCATGGCGCGTCAGGGGCTCTTCTTCATCCCGGCCGTGATGATCCTGCCCGCCCTGCTGGGGCTTTTCGGCGTGCAGATCTCGCAGGCCGTGGCCGACGTGTTCACATTCATCTTTGCCGTTCCGATCCAGCTGCGCGTCCTGCGGGAATTCGAGCACGACCGCGACGCAGCACCGGAGCTTTGAGGGGTCCCGCCCGCGCCCTGAAAAACGTCCCGCGCATCCTGATGCATTCTTCATAATTCCATAAAATCAAGAAAAAGGAGCGATCAACATGAAACTGAGAAAGACCCTCGCCCTGCTGCTCGCGGCGCTGCTGCTTCTCGGCAGCACCGCCCTGGCTGCCGGCCCGTTCACAGACGTTGCTTCGGATGCCTACTATGCCGAGGCTGTCGCCTGGGCCGCGGAGAACGGCATCACCACCGGCAAGACCGCGACCACCTTTGAGCCGAACGCCACCGTCAACCGCGCGCAGGCGGTCACCTTCCTGTGGCGCATGGCGGGAAAGCCCGAGCCCACGAAGACCGAGACCTTTACCGACGTTGAGGCCGATGCCAACAACGCATGGTACAAGACCGCCGTTGCCTGGGCGGTCGAGCAGGGCATCACGAACGGCACCGGCGGCGGCAAGTTCAGCCCCTTCAAGACCTGCTCCCGCGCCATGATCCTCGCGATGCTCTATCGCATGAACGAGAGCCCGCTCGATGGCATCATGTCGGCCGTCATCCCCGAAGATTCCGAGCAGTGGACCCTTGAAGACATGGGCACTGCGATGATGCAGGCGATGATCGAGGGGCTCCGCGGCCCCGACGGCTTCACTGACGTCAAGCAGGGCATGTACTATGAATACCCGGTCTACTGGGCGATGCTCTACGGAATGCTCGATGAAAACCAGATCGACATGGAAAAGATGGCCGTGCGCCCCGATGCGCCCTGCCCGCGCGCCGAGATGGTCTACTTCCTCTACCGCAATACCGTCGGCCCCACCGCAGATCCGAAAGCTGAGGTCGGCACGCTTGCCGAGACGGTCGCGTTTGACAAGGACGGCGTCAAGATCACGATCACCGGCATCGGAAACGACGATTCCGGCGACCCGCGCCTGAGCGCCACGCTCGTCAACGGTTCGAAGAAGACGCTCATGGTCGAGACCTCCGAGAGCTTCGTCAACACCTACGCCGCAACGCTGCAGGCCTACGACCCCAAGGAGGATGACGACGGCTTCGTGTTCTATGCCAACCCCGTCGCCGCCCCGGGCGAGACGCTCAACTTCTACATCGGCCTCAACGGCCTTGAAGACATGGGCATCGACGCCGTGCGCGAGATCGAGACGCAGCTCGTTGTCAACGAGGTGAAGCAGGACAGCGAGGGCTATTACGACACTGTCGCCACCTTCGGCGAGAGCAAAACGCTGCTTCTTCGCACTTCTCTCTACGACGCGTCCGTCTCCTATGAGCCCGAAGGAACTCCGGTCTACGACAAAGACGGCCTGAAGCTCTACATTCTCAAGGCGGAAAACGACGAATACATGGGCCCGCAGATCCGCCTGTGCGGCACCAACAGCTCCGGCAAAACGATCATGCTGGATATAAAGGAGCTCAAGCTCGACGGCAAGGTCTATGAGACCTTCTTCGTCATGGAGATCCCCGCCGGGAAGCGCTGTGTCAGTGAGATCTATATCGATTCCGACGAAGATCTTCTCACCGCCAAAGAGGCCTCTCTCACGCTCGAGACCCAGGACCCCGAGACCTGGGAGCCGATCGC
>CAMNAE010000201.1 GCA_946530565.1 uncultured Oscillibacter sp. | reverse complement strand
ACAGCCCCCCTTTCAGGGGGGCCAAGGCGTCCCCTCAGGTGTCCTTTGCCCTCCCCGCGCACAGGGCTATCGGGTCGCTGGGGGTCATTTTGCAGACCTTGCGGATCCTTCGCTGCAGGACCTTGAAGTCCTCGAAGGCGTCGGGGAGGTTTCGCTCGTTTCTCAATAGCGCGGCGGGGTGCCAGGTGCCCATGATCTCATAGCTCCCGCGGATGTTCCAGAACCCGTGCTCCTGCGTCACGCGGAACTCCGGGGAGATGAGCTCCTGCGCGGCGATGCGGCCGAGGCAGACGACGAGCTTCGGGGCCAAAAGCTCCATCTGCCGCTTCAGGTGCGGCATGCAGGCCGCGCGCTCCTCGGGCTTCGGGTCGCGGTTCATCGGCGGGCGGCACTTCACGATGTTCGCGATATACACATGCTCCCGCGTGAGGCCGATCGCGGCGAGCAGCTCGTCGAGGAGCTTCCCGGCGGGGCCGACGAAGGGGACGCCCTCCTCGTCCTCGGTCTTGCCCGGACCCTCGCCGACGAAGAGCACCTCGGCCGTCTCGCTGCCGACGCCGAAGACCGTCTGGCGGCAGGTTTCGCGCAGCGGACAGGCTGTGCACGCTTCCACGGCGGCGCGCGCGGCCGCCCAGTCGGAGGTGTTTGCCATAAAATGATCTCCTTTTATGATTTTACCTTTTCAATCGGTCGGGAATAGAGTATACTGTTATTACTGAATGCATATTCATTAATAGCACAGTCCCAGCGAAAATTCCACCCCGGGAGGCGGTCCATATGAAAAAGCCACTGCGCGCGCTGCTGCTTGCGCTCACCCTTGCGCTCGCCTTCGCCCTGCCGGCCGCGGCGAACGGCCCCGTGCCCTCGCAGGAGGCCGTGATCACGGTGCACAACTGCCCCGAGGGGGCGTACTATCTCGAGCTGCTGATGCCCGAGCAGTACATCGTCGAGGACTACTACACGGACTACGACCCGAGCGTGGTCAGGGCCGAGGGGCTCTCGGTGGACTCCGAGATCGTCTCCTACAGCGTTTCCTCCGCGGGCGAGACGCTCTTCTCGCTCGCCGTGCACGATGAGACCGAGTTCTTCGCTTATCTGTACCCCGACGCCGGCGAAGACGGCGCGAAGACCGCGGTCGACTCCCAGACGCGCGGGAGCGAGGGCGGCTGGTTCCGGTACTGCGGGGAGGACTATTTAAAGTGCTTCGCGGTTTTGAGCGAGACGGGCGAGGTGCTCGCGGTCTCCGAGCTCTTTACGGCTCTGCCCTATGCGAATACGTACCTCATCAAGGCCGACTACGATGCCGCGACGGGCATCGTGACCGCGGGAGAGCCCGAGGAAGAGGAGATGACCGGCGGGCAGCTGCTTCTCTCGATCCTCCTGATCCCGCTGATCTGCATCGTGACGGTCCTCGTCGAGGTGCTCGTCGCGCTTCCGTTCAAGGTCCGGCCGAAGCGCTTCATCGCGCTCATAACGGCGCTGACGAACCTTGTGATGAACATCTCGATCTTGTCGATCGGCTATCGCGTCGGCCGCCGCTGGCCCTATGACGCGGTGATCGTCGCCTTCGAGCTGCTGGCCGTGATCGTCGAGTACCTGATCTACAGCCGCATCGTAAAAGACGCGTCGAAGGGCAGGATCCTCGCCTACACGATCGTCGCGAACATCGCAAGCTTCCTCGTCTGCGCGATCTTGAACTTCGCCCTCTGGTTCGCGTGAGGAGCGAAGCAGGGCCGAGGGGCGAGGGGCGGCTTGCCATCCCCACAGGGGAAGGCTCGCGGGAGTCTGGACCGCGCCCCCTCAGGCGCTGCCCTTCGGCGGGACTTGAACCTCTGAAAACGTTCATTTTCGCCTGTTTGGATAAGCCACTTCATAAATTTACTGATTTACTCTTGCCAAAAGTGGTACATTTGCTATATAATAACAGATGGACTACTGCACGCATATTGAACACATTAAGAAGGGGGGCCGGGACCCATGACTGAAAAGGAGCTGCGCAAACTTCGCCGTCGGGGGCTTTTGGACCTCCTTATGCAGCAAAGCGAAGAGGTCGCGCGCCGTCAGCGTGAGATCGAGGCGCTGGAGGAGGAAAACAACTCCGCCCATTTGGAGGCCGAGCGGCTCCGCGAGCGCTTCGACGCGGCTGAACAGCGGGTCAAAGACCTGGTCGCCCAATTGGATGAAGTCGACGAGGAGCTCGCCCAGCTCGAGAACGCGACCGACGAGATCCGCACGGGCAGCGTGTCCGATGTCTCCCGCGCGATCAGCGAGATCTTTGAAAACGCCCAGGCCCAGGCCGATGCCTATCTGGAGTCCATCCGCGAGCGCAGCGAGCGGCCGGAGGACCTGCCGGACCGGCTTTTGAGCGACGGCGCACCCGAGGACGCGGTCTTCTTCGCCGCGCCCGGCGCCGCTGTTGCGGCCGTGAAAGACGAAGAAGCAGCCGTGGAAGCCGGGGAAGGAGCCGAAGAAACGCCCGCCGCCGACGCGGAGGCGCCCGAAGACGAAGACCTGCCGCCGGAAACGGCAGAAGAGAGCCCCGAAGACGAAGCTCTGCCGCCGGAAGCGGCAGAGGAGAGCCCCGAAGCTGAGGGCTTCAGGATCCCGGAGATCGCGGTGCCGAAGCCGAACCTTGCGGCGGTCGAGGTGCAAAAGGCCCCGCGCAGTACCCGCTACACCCTCATCCCGCCCCCGCCGGTTTTGCTCGCCCTGAGCCCCGTCCTGGCGCCGGCAGCGGAGGAAAAAGCAGAGGAGCCTGCGGAAGAAGCTGCTCCCGAAGTAGAAGCAACTCTTGCCTCCCCTGAAAGGGGTGGAACCGTCCGGTGGACGGTTCCAGGACCGCGCAGCGGTGGAGGGGTCTCCGACGTGGAGATACCCGCAGAAGACGCCCTCTCCGCCGAGCCGGTCACGCCCGCGTGGAAGCCCTACCGCGTCGCGCGGCGCACGCTGCCGGCGTCCGAGGCCGTTTCCGCGATCCCAAAGGCCCCGGACCTCACCGAGATCAAGCTCCCGTAAAGAGAACCAATGCCCCGCCCCTTGGCCCTTGGCTCTTGGACGCCACCTCATCCGGCGCTTCGCGCCACCTTCCCCTCAAGGGGAAGGCTTTGTGTGTGCCGCGCTTGGCGCTTGGCCCTTGGCCCTCGTCCCTGATCCCTATTCCCTATTCCCTGCCACACCATTGACGCTTTCGTTGATTCCGCCATGTTATACTCATTCACGTAGAAAGGGGGGGAGTCTGCATGGCGATGAAGGAAAAAGATCTCAACAAGCTCCGGCGTCAGGACCTCTTGCAGCTGCTGCTCACCGAAACGCGCGAGTGGAACCGTCAGGAAGAAGAGCTCACCGAGCTTCGCGGCTCCCTTGAGCGCCTCCACAGCGGCAACGAGCGCCTTGTTGAGCGCATCCGCGAAAAGGAGGAGCAGTACGAGCGCCTCTATGAGCGCCTGCAGCACAAACACGAAACACTGAACACCCTGCGCGTGCAGCGGTCGGAGCAGACGAAGCGCACCTCGCTGCGTCTGAGCGACGTGAGCTCTGAGAGCGAAGTCTCCCACCGCCTGGGCCGCATCCTTGCCTCCGCACAGCGGCAGGCCGACGCATACCTCACATCACTTTCCGGCGCATGACAAGCCGGCGGACAGCAGAAGGAGCGCCGTATAAATATACAAACGAGGAATTGTCATGACAGCAATGCAACAAGAGCTGCCCTCGGTTGAGCTTCTCGAGCAGGAGCTCAAGCGCGAGCGCTACAGATCCACCTACTGGCGCGTACTCAAGAGCACGGCCTTCTCGCTCCTGGTCGTGGCGGCCGCGGCGGTCATCATCGCCGT
>CAMNAE010000200.1 GCA_946530565.1 uncultured Oscillibacter sp. | reverse complement strand
AAAACGAAATTTGGTTATACAGGCCCGGGCTTTTCAAAGAAATAGTCCTGAAATAGACCTCAAGGAAGATTTTGAACATGATGATGAAAAATACAGGAATGATTGAAGAATCATATTGCAACTAATGAAAAACTGAGCAACGGTAACAATAATAGCATTTTATATGAAATCAAACATTATAGGGGATTACAGATGCCTTAATTACAAGACCCTGACAGAATCAGGTCAACACTTTCATACACACAAAAACCCCCCGCCTCCGGCCTTGTTTCAGACCGGCGGCGGGGGTGCTGATGCCCTGCGGGAGATCCGCGGCTTTTACAGCACGGCGCAGGGGGGCTTGATGTTTTTGTTTTCGGACTGCTCGATGTATCTGAGGAACTGGTACTTGCCCTCGACACCGTCCTGGCGGCGGCGTTTGATGGGCTCGGCAGGGGCGGAGGTGTCGTGCTTGACGACGATGACCCAGGTCTCGTCGGCGGCAAGCGCCTTGTCGACCGCGGCGTCGAATTCCTCGTAGGTGCGCACGGTGACCGTGTTCGGCACGCCGGCGCCTGCTGCCATCGCTGCGAGGTCGACGTTCCAGCGGGTCTGGGTCGGCAGCGGGGGATTCGTGTAGAGCGAATCGTAGCTCTCGTTGTCCCAGATGAATTCGATCATGTTCTTCGGGCGGCGGTTGCCGAGCACGCACAGCGCGCCCAGATCCAAAAGGATGCTGCCGTCGGAGTCCATGCACAGCACCTTGCGGTGGGGCAGGGCGAGGGCGAGGCCGATCGCGGTGCCGCAGTTGACGCCAAGCGCGCCCATGTGCAGGTTTCGGACGCTCGGGTAGGCGTTGTCCCACTCATCGACCATCTTGCCGAGGGAGACGACGATCAGGGCGTTTTCGGTGAGCTTCGCGCCGAGGCGCTTCATGCATTCGTAACGGTTCATATCAGCTGATCACCGGCCTTCCGAACACCACGCAGGTGTGATACATGCTCGTCTCCGCATGGAGGATCGCATTGTGGATCGCGGGCTTGACGTCCTTTTCATCGCGGACGATCGTGTAGGGGATGCGCAGGGCCTTGAGCATCGGCTCCATCGTGATGCCGTGGTTCACGCCCCACCAGTTCTCCTCGCCGAGGTCGCCGCGGTAGCCCATGAGCAGCACGACGGGGATCTGCCGCTCAAGGCCGATGCGGGCGAGCGACTCGCTGGCGGTGCGGATGCCGGAGTTCTCCATGATCATGACCGCGCGGCGGCCGCCGATCCAGGAGCCGGCGCAGATGCACACGCCGGTGCCCTCGTTGGGCACGGTCACGACCTCGAAGCGCTTGTCCTCGAGCAGCAGCGAGTAGAGCGGCTTCAGGCGGGATTCGGGGAGGAAGCACACGAGCTCTACGTGCGCCTCCTCGAGTGCGTCCATGATCGCATGGGCGGTTTCAACAGAGATCATGTGTAAAGAAAACCTCCTTTACATCCTGACGCCGCGGGCCTTGAGGCGGGCGGTCAGGTCGCAGGCCATCACGTTCGCCGCGCGGAAGAGGTTCGCCTCGTCAAAGCGCGTGAGCGTGTGGTTCTTCACGAGCACCTCGCCGTCGACGAGCACGGAGTCGACGTCCGCGCCGGAGCAGGAGTAGACGATGTGGCTCATCAGAATGCCGGGCTCGGCCATGTTGAAGGGCAGGCAGTGGAGAGAGCGCATGTCGAGAATGCACAGGTCCGTCTTCTTGCCGACCTCGATCGAGCCGACCTCCTGATCCAGGCCCAGCACGCGTGCGCCCTCGATCGTTGCGAGGCGCAGCGTCTGTTCGGCGGTCAGGTCGTCGGCCTTCTTCGTCGCGATGCGGGGCAGCAGCGCGGCGAACTTCATCTCCTCGAACATGTCGTAGTTGTTGTTGGAGTTGGCGCCGTCGGTGCCGATGCCGAGCCTGATGCCGCGGTCCAGGTACTCGCGCACGGGAGCCGCGCCGTCGGAGAGCTTCATATTGCTCGTCGGGCAGTGGGCGATGCGCGCGCCGACCTTCTCGACGAGATCCTTCTCCTCCTGCGTCAGGTGCACGCCGTGGGCGAGGATCATGCGCTCGTTGAGCACGCCGAGGTCATAGAGGTATTTGACCGGCTCGCAGCCGAACTTCTCAAGGCAGAGCTTCACGTCGTCGACGGACTCGGCGGAGTGGGTCTGCATCAGGATGTTGTACTTTTCAGACAGCGCGCCGACCTGGCGGATGAGGTCGGGACCGGCCTCGCGGAAGGAGTCGAAGCCGAAGATGAAGCGGGTGCGCAGCGCCGGGTCAAGCGTCTTTTCGACGTATTCGAGGTTCAGCTCGACCTTGTCGACGCAGTCGTCGAAGTCGAGCACATAGGGGACGATGCGCACGCGGCCGCCGGACTGAACGGCGGCTTCGTAGCAGTACGCCGAGTACTTCTCCATCGAGAGCATCGTCGTCGTGCCGCTCTTGATCGCCTCCAGATAGCTGATGAGCGCGCCCATCTGCATCTCCTCGGGGCGGGTCTCCATGCCCACGGTCTCGGCGATCGCCTCGTGCCAGGCATAGAGCGCCATATTGTCGCCGAAGCCGCGCACGAGATTCGAGTGCATGTGGACGTTGACAAGGCCGGGGATGACGACCTTCTCGCTCGCGTCGAAGACCTCGGCCGTCGGGTAGGCGGCGCGGGCCTCGGCGGTCGGGAGGATCGCGGCGATCTTCCCGTCTTTGGAAACAATGGTATGATCCTGAAGCGCGGTGCCCACGGCGTCCATCGTGAGGATGCAGCCGGCGGGGATCAGCATGATACGTTCAGACATTCTGTAACTCTCCGTTCTTCGTTTACGGGCGGTGATAGATCGCGCGGTAGATGTCCATCACGTCCTCTTTGCGCGGGCGGCGGGGATTGTTCATCATCACGTACGCGCCCATGGCGACGTCGGCGAAGTGCTCGAGATCCTCGTCCTTTTCAAACCACTTCTCAAGGTTGTCGGGGATCTCCATGTCGGCCATGAACTGCTCCACGGCGTCGACGACGGCGTCGGCGGTCTCGCGCTTGCTCATAAACGTGGTGTCGATGCCGAAGAGCTCGGCCATCTTCGCGTGCTTGTCGAGCCGGGCGACGAGGTTATAGCGCATGCCGTAGGGGAGGATGACGGAGTTCGCGAGGCCGTGGGCGACATGATAGGTCGCGCACATGGCGTCGGAGGCGGCGTGCACGATGCCGAGACCCGCAATGTCCTTCACGATGCCGGCCATCGTCGAGGCGAGCGCGACCTTTGCGCGGGCCTCCAGATCACGGCCGTCGCACCAGGCGCGGTGCAGGTTGTCGACGATCATCTGCATGGCCTCCCAGGCCCAGGCGTCGGTGATCGGGCTGTCGTTCAGGCCGATATAGGCCTCATACGCGTGGATGAAGGCGTCCATGCCGGTCGTCGCAGTGACGAACGGGGGCATGGTCTCCATGGCCTTCGGGTCGACGATCGCGACGTCGGGGAAGAGCTCGTCCTTCGCGATGCCGCACTTGATGCCGCGGCTGATGACGACGGAGCAGTTGCCCGCCTCGCTGCCGGAGCCGGAGGTCGTGGGGATGCAGATGAGCTTCGCCGCGGGGCCGTCGGCGGGCTTGAAGTCGAACTGATAGTCCTCAACGGAGCCGGAGTTCGTCATCAGGAAGGCGACCATCTTCGCAACGTCGATCGGGCTGCCGCCGCCGACCGCGATGACCGCGTTGCAGGCTTCTTTCTTCGCCTGCTCGAGCGCGGCGTAGATGAGCTCCTGCTTCGGGCTCGGGGTGACCTCGGCGTACACGCTGTAGCCGGTGCCGTTTTTCTCGAGCGCTTTTGTGACGAGCGCGACGACGCCTGC
>CAMNAE010000199.1 GCA_946530565.1 uncultured Oscillibacter sp. | reverse complement strand
CACATTGCTCTGCTGGTCCATCGGCTCGAGCGCGATGCTGCCGCCCTTGATGCCGTAGGCGGAGCAGAGGCTGCGGAACTCGGCGCTCTCGGCAAAGAGCGCGACAAGCTTGGCCGGGGAGTAACCCTCGTCCAAAAGCGCGGTCCAGGCGGCAAGACCCTCGGCGTCCGGCTCGCGGTCCAGCATCGCGAGGTAGCACAGTCGCACGGTCTCGGCGCTGGAGAGGCCCCGGCTTTTATATTCGTCGGATTTGAAGAACGCGCGCACGATCGCGGCCGCGCTCTCGCCCTCCTCCATGCGTATGAGCCAGTTTTCAATGCCCGATTCATCGCCGCCGCGGTCCAGGATCACCTGATAGGCGCGTTCGATGAAGCGCCGGGTCTCACTGACGTTGTAGCTCAGCCAGGCGTGATAGCGGCCGGAGAGCAGCACGGAGCCGGACGCGAGCGCATCATAGAGCGGGCTTGCACGCCGGCACCAGATGACCGGGGCACATTCGGTAAAGGCGTCGGTCTCGGCGCCGGCCGCGTACGAGGGGATGAAGAGCTCCTCGAGGCCTTTGGCACCCGCAAAGGCGGCACCCGCGATCCACGCGCAGTTTTCGGGCAGCGTCACGCTCCTGCGCGCGGCGCCGAGCGGATACTGATAGAGCGTATTGAGGTCACGCGAAAAGAGCAGGCCGTCGACGCTGCGGAAAGAGCGGTTCCGTTCGCCGACCGCGAAATCCGTCACGTTCGCGGTGAACGCGAAGGCGCGCTTGCCGACACTTTTGAGCCGGTCCGGCAGTGTGACTCTGCCCGTGAGCGCGGAGCCGTAGAAGGCCCAGTCTCCGATGCTCTCGAGCCACTGCGGAAAGCTGACGGAGCGAATATCCCGGTAGCGGAACGTGAGATCGCCGATCGCGGTGACGGGCACGCCCATGAAGCGGTCGGGCAGATGGACAGCTGCGCCGTCTTCGCCCGTCCAGGCCGTGAGCGAGGCGGTGCCGTCCGCGATCTCGCCGATGAAGTCGCCCTCGCGGTAGGCGCCGCGCATGCTCCCGCTCCTGGCGCCGACCGTGAGCGCAAAGGTACAGCTGAGGGCAGCATAAGAGCACGTCACCGTGTGCACGCCCGGGGTCTTTAAATCGACCTCATCGCACCACTCGGCCGTGAGGGGGGCGAAGGTATCGCCGTGGCGCGCGCAGCGGAGGCACACAACGGCATGCAAAGCATCGAGCGACTCCCCGAGATCCAGCGCAAGGCCGCGTGTTCCCGGCAGGACCCCGATCGAATCGATCCGGCAGCCGTCCGCGATGAAGAGCTGGTTCCAGTGGTTCCCGTCGTTCGCGACCCCGACATGCACATACTCGCTGCCGAGCAGGTTTCCGCGGTGCCCGGAGGAGTGCATCCAGCCATAGACGGCGGACTCGGCAAGATCATAGCCCGCGGCGAGGTTTTCACCCATCTGTCCGCTGCGCTTCAAGCCGCAGTCGGTGAGCACGGTGTAGAAGCGCCGCCCGTCGGGACGTGTGTGGCTGAAATCCTGCCGGATCTCGCTGCAGCGCTTTTCCGTCGCGGCCTGGAGCGAAGCAAAGGTCGTAAGCGGCAGGAGCCCCTCGGTATAGCGCCGCTTGTTGGTCAGGCGCAGCACCTCCCAGGCGGTGTCGGAGCAGACGCCGGAGAGCGCCTCGGGCGCGGACGCGGCGGCGTGAGAGGGGCAAAGGACGCCAAAGAGCGCGATCAGAACAACTGCCCAGCATATTCTCCGGGCGGCGGTCAGAAGATGGCTGCCTTTCAAAGCGCTCACGTCCTTTGTGTCAGAATGGGCGGAATATAAGATACAGCTTGAGAGCGAATGATCTGATCCCAAATGAAAGTATATCGGCCGTTAGGGTGAAAGTCAACGATAATATATGATCGTGTCCGCTCACATACGCGCGCGGGGCAGGGAGACAGGCATAGGTTTACCCGTTTGGATGTTGCGCCCCCGCCTGAACTGCGGTATCATAGATCATAACAAAAGGCGGGAACATGTGCCCGTGATTACAATCGCTTTCAGGAAAGGCGGCATCGATCATGCGAAGGAAAAAGAGCGTTTTCACACTGTTGCTGCTCCTCTTATGCCTCGCCCTTCTGGCCCCGGCGGCGCTGGCCGAGGGAGAGGAGGAGACGTTCAGCATCGACATCATCATGGAAAATACGATCAAAGACTCCGGCTGCCATGTCTTAGTGACGCCGGAGGGCGGCGAGAGCACGGTCTGTGAGAGCTACGGTGAATGGCAGACCTTTACATTCCCGATGGGGACGAACGTGACGGTCGAGGCCGTCACGGCGTCCGGCTGGCGCCTTTTGAACTGGGACAGCGCACCGCAGGGCGCGGGGCGCTATTCCGCGGTCCCGTCGTTCACCGTGACCGGGAGCTGCCCCGGAGAGACGATCTCGTTTTTCCCGGATTTTGGCAAAGGCACGGCCGGGAGCCGCAGCATCACGATCGGCGAAGACGGTTTTTGTGCCGAATCGGCGGCGCTGGAGCTGACCATCCCCTCCGATTATGATCCGACGACGCACTTTTCACATGTGCATCTTGTCAATAACGCGCCGTCAGGCGACCTCTATTTCGCTCCGGGCGACACGACGCTCTCCGGCGCGCAGAGTGAGGCCTTTTCGATCTCCCCGTTCACCGATGTCTTAAGAAGCGGCTGGAGCAGCGCCATGCTGGTCCAGCCCTCCGAGGGACTTGCGCCCGGAACCTACACCGCAGCGGTGGAGATCAAAGACCGGGACGATCTTTTAACAGGTCCGCTCTCGGTGTCCCTTACGCTGCGTGTGATCGATCTTGCGCTCTCGAGCGAGACCGCCGCGGCGCTGCACGAGGGCGCGCTGCCGTGTGCGATCGAGGGAAAGCCCTGGTCCTTTACCTTCTCGGGCGGAGGCGGTCTCTCGACCGACGCCTGGGCGCTGCCGGGCACACTGCCCGAGGGGCTTGCGTTTACCGATAACGGCGACGGGACCGCGACGATCGCGGGCACACCGGCGGCCGGCACCGCCTTTGACGGCTGGTATGATCTTGAGCTCGAGCAGAAACACACGGGCGAGGGCGCCGCGAGCATTCGGCGCGGCTTCAGTCTCAGGATCTATCCGGACACGCCGCCAAGGCTCTACGTGACCGAGGACGGCTATATGAGCGGCGGCTCGTGCCCTGTCTATACCGATACGGCGCTGCCGGATGCCTATCCGGGTGTGTACTACAGTCCCGCGATCTATCTGGATACCCTTGCAAGCGGGGAGTCTCCGTACGGGGAGCAGATCCTGTTCGAGCCGGTCGAGGGAAAAGCCTTTCCGGACGCGCTCATTAACGAGAGGCTCGCAATGAGTCCGATGAGCTTCGGCGGCTACCTGGAGCCCGGCGACTACGCCTTCACGGCGCAGAGCGTGCGCATGGACAGCGACGGAGAGACGGTCCTCGCCGCCTCGGAAAAGCGGCTCTTCACGCTCCACTGCGTGGCGTGGCCCAGGCTGAAGGAAGACGGCTTCCTCAAAAGTGAGAGCGGCAGTCTCTATGCACCCATGGCAACGGTCGGTGAACCTTACAGCTTCACCTTCGCCGCCGAGAGCGAGATCCCGGTCAGCATCGCGCTCAGTGAGGGCTGGGAGCTCCCCGAGGGCCTGAGTCTGAACGACAACGGCGACGGCACGGCAACGATCTCCGGTACGGTCGATACGGTCTTATACGGAAGCAGCACGGAGCTCATACTGCGCACTGCGGCGGGAGAGAACACGGAATATATTGATATCGTCTCGTCGGAGCCGGCCGGCATTTCGGTCGAGTGCAGGGGAGAGATATTCAGCGCAGGGGAACTGCCC
>CAMNAE010000198.1 GCA_946530565.1 uncultured Oscillibacter sp. | reverse complement strand
ATCAACGGCGACCGCGCCGAGCTCCTCATCACCTTCACCTCGGATACGCCGCACGGCTTCGTCTCCGGCGTCCGCTTCATCTACCCCGACGGCGAGACCGAGACCGTCGCCAAGGCTTCCGAGGCACTGCAGGACGGCGACGTGATCGACTTCCTGTGCGATTATTACGACTACAGCGGAAATTATCAGGACAGCTACTGCCTCGGCGAGCCCCTCACCGTCGACGGTGAGCTGACCGTGGCCGACGGCTATGTGACGAGCGGCGCTCTTGTGATGAGCTACTGCTTCACCGACCTCTTCGATCAGAACTACTGGACCGAGTCCGTGGAGCTCGGCTGATCTCGACTGTCATTCACAAAGGAGTGTGTATCCATGTATCTTCCCGAACAGGATCTCATCTGGCTCGCGACCGGTGAACAGCCCGTCTATCTGCAGCCCTCGCTCGCGAACCGCCACGGCATCATCGCCGGCGCGACCGGCACGGGCAAAACGGTCACGCTCAAGGTCGTGGCCGAGGACTTCAGCGACATGGGCGTGCCGGTGTTCCTCTGCGACATCAAGGGCGACGTCTCCGGCATGGTGCAGCCCGGCCACGAGAACAAGCACATCCGCCGCAGCATCGACACGATGGGGCTCGGCGACTTCGCCTACCGCGCCTATCCCGTGCGCTTCTTCGACGTCTACGGCACGCAGGGCCACCCTGTCCGCACGACCGTCACCGAGATGGGCCCCGATCTGATCGCACGGCTCCTCGGCCTCACCGACGTGCAGAGCGGCGTTTTGCGCATCGCCTTCCGCGTAGCCGACGACGAGGGCCGCTGGCTCGACGACCTCAAGGACCTCAAGTCGATCATCCAGCGCGTGGCCGACCACGCGTCCGAGTACCGTACGACCTACGGCAACATCTCGCCGCAGAGCGTCGGCGCGATCCAGCGCGCGCTTCTGGCCCTTGAGGACGAGGGCGGCGACCTCTTCTTCGGCCGCCCCTCGCTCGACATCCGTGACTGGATGACGACCGACCAGAACGGCCGCGGCATGATGAACATTCTGGAGTGCTCCGAGCTCTTCCAGCACCCGCTGCTCTACGCCTCCTTCCTGCTGTGGATGCTCTCCGAGGTCTACGAGATGCTCCCCGAGGTCGGCGATCTCGACCGCCCGAAGCTCGCGTTCTTCTTCGACGAGGCGCACCTGCTCTTCAAAGACGCGCCCAAGGCCCTGCTCGAGAAGATCGAGCAGGTCGTGCGCCTGATCCGCTCCAAGGGCGTGAGCGTCTGGTTCATCACGCAGAACCCGGCCGACATCCCCGACAGCGTCCTCGGCCAGCTCGGCAACCGCGTGCAGCACGCGCTGCGCGCCTATACCCCCGCCGACCAGAAGGGCCTGCGCGCGGCGGCCGCGTCCTTCCGCTCGAACCCGAATTTCGACACGAAGGAGACGCTGCAGCAGCTCGGCACCGGCGAGGCGCTCGTCTCCCTGCTCGACGCCAAGGGCATCCCGACGGTCGTGGAGCGCGCGTTCATCCTGCCGCCGCACTCCTCGATGGACGCCGCGCCTGACGATGTGCGCAAAAACGTGATCGCACAGAGTCCGCTCGAGCAGAAGTACCGCGAGGTCGATGACCGCCGCTCTGCCTATGAGATGGCGCAGGAGGAGCGCGAGGCCGCCGAAAAGGCCGCGGCGGAAGCTGCCGAGCAGCAGGCGAAGGAAGAGGAGCGCAAGGCAAAGGAAAAAGAGAAGGCCGCAAAGGCCAAAAAGACGAGCTCCTCCGGCCGCAAACGGCAGAGCGCCACGGAAAAGGCCATCAACACGATGGCGACGACCGCGAGCCGCGAGGTCACGAAGTCCCTCGTGCGCGGCCTGCTTGGCTCGCTTCTGAAAAGATAAGCAATGGCGAAGTCGCAGCTGCAGAAGCAAAAGCTCCTGCGCGTCTATGAGTTCCTGCAGCATCACGCCGATGAGCAGCACCCTGCCTCGACCGCGGCGATCATCGCGCATTTGGAGCATCTCGGCATCGCGAGCCAGCGCAAGGCCATTTACGACGACATTGAGACCCTGCGGGAGTGCGGGATCGACGTCGTGCAGACGAACATCGGCCGGCTCTACGGCTATTATCTCGGCGCGCGCACGTTCGAGCTCCCGGAGCTAAAGCTGCTTGTCGACAGCGTGCAGGCCTCGAAGTTCATCAGCCCCAAAAAGACCGACGCGCTGATCCGGAAGCTTGAAACGCTCACGAGCGAATATGACGCGCAGCAGCTGCAGCGTCAGGTCTTCGTGCACTCCCGCGCCAAGACCGAAAACGAGAGCGTGCTCTATTCGATCGACGCGCTGCACGCCGCGATCTTCCGCGACCGCAAGGTGCGCTTTCGCTATTACGACCTGAATCTTCGGCGCGAGAAGGTCTTTCGGAAAAACGGCACACACTACTCCGTGAGCCCCTGCGCACTGGTGTGGGATGACGAGAACTATTACCTCGTCGCCTACGACGACGATTCGCACGCGATCCGCCACTACCGCGTCGATAAGATGACGGAGCTCCACGCGACCGACATCCCCCGCAGCGGGCAGGAGGTCTTTGCCAGGCTGGATCTCGGGCTCTATGCCAAAAGCGTCTTCGGCATGTTCGGCGGTGAGACGGCGCCCGTCAAGCTGCGCTTTGAAAATCGCTTTGCTCACGCCGTCTTTGACCGGCTCGGCCGCGACGCGATGCTGATCCCCGACGGAGATACGCATTTCACCGTAACGGCCGAGATCACCGTGAGTCCGCAGTTTTTCGCCTGGCTCTTCGGCTTCGGAAGCGCCGCAAAGCTCTTAGGCCCCCCGGAGGCGGTCGCGGCGCTTCGGCAGCAGCTCGCGGACGTTGCGGGGCAGTACGGATCCACATAATATATAAAATCTTCCCGGCTATGACAAAGGCTCATAGCCGGGAAGTGTTTTCTTATTCGCTGCAAAATAATACAGTGAATTTACTGCTGTATTGATTGACTTATTCTCTGTTCTCAGTTATACTGCATTTGGAAAGGAGTGTGATCCCTATGGCAAATGTATCCAGCGCGATCCGGAATACGATCCCGATCTCCCGCTTTAACCGCGGGCTCGCCGGTAAGATCTTCGACGAAGTCAGAGCGACCGGCCCGAAGGTCGTCATGCGCAACAACCAGCCGGAATGTGTTCTACTTTCACCGGAGGAGTACCTCAGAATGGTCGACGAGCTGGAAGACGCGAAGCTCCTGGCGCTTGCTGAGGAACGCCTTGCGAATTACGATCCCGAAAAGCTGATTTCAGAGGAAGAAGTTTGGAAAGAGCTGGGAATCACTGAAGAAGACGCGGCAGCTGTTGGCGAGGTTGAATTCGAATGAGCTGGCGTATCGAGTTTCTTGCAGAGGCAAGAAATGACCTTAAAAAACTGGATCACAGCAAGCAGTCGATCGTTCGAAATGCCCTGAGCAAAGTCAGCCAGAACCCGCTTCCGCAAAATGAGGGCGGCTACGGCAAGCCTCTGAGGAATCAGAACGGATCCAGCCTCGCCGGGCTCTGCAAGATCAAGCTCAAAGCGGATGGTCTTCGGATCGTCTACAAGCTGATCCGCAGCGAGACACAGATGCTGATCGTCGTGGTCGGAGTCCGCGCCGATGAAGAGGTCTACAGCATCGCGGATCGAAGAAGGAAGAAATATAACCTGTAAAGAACGAAACACCCCCGCCCGGGTCCCCCACATGGCAGGATCCCGGGCGGGGTGTTTGATCATATGAGATCGGCTTTGCTCCGCAGCTTGGGCTGCGGGCAAAAAGCACCGCCTCTCACTCCATCCTCAGCAGGAGCGCCCGGCCGTTTTCCTTGAGCCAGGCGGTCCACTT
>CAMNAE010000197.1 GCA_946530565.1 uncultured Oscillibacter sp. | reverse complement strand
TCTTCATTCAGAAGGCAAATGAGTTCCGCAGCGGCATCTGGGTCGAAAAAGACGACCGCCGCGTCAACGCCAAGAGCCTTTTGGGTGTGCTCTCTCTGGGAATTGTCAAGGGCACGACCATCACGCTGATCGCCGACGGCAGCGACGAAAAGGAAGCCATTACCGCCCTGACCGATCTTGTGAACGACAATTTCGGCGAGTAATCCAACGTTTGAAACCGTTCAGCCCTCCCAATTTGAGGAGGGCTGTTTTTTTAAGACCGCGCTGCGCGCTGCTTAAGCGCGAGAAAAGAGAAGAGGAGTGCAGCGAACGTGACCAAAGAGGAACTGCGCGAAAAGGCCAATGACCTGCCGCTCGCGCCCGGCGTCTATCTGATGATGGACAAAAAGGGCGAGGTCATCTATGTGGGCAAGGCGAAAAAGCTCAAAAACCGGGTGAGTCAGTACTTTCAGGACAGCTCCGGACACAACCTCAAAACGCGCAGGATGGTCTCGCAGGTCGACCGCTTCGATACGATCTTCGTATCCAGTGAGTTCGAGGCGCTGATTTTGGAAAACTCACTCATCAAGCGCCACATGCCGCACTACAACATCCTTTTGAAAGACGACAAGGGCTATCCCTTCGTGCGCCTGGACACGAAGGCCGAGTACCCGCGCTTTACGATGGTCTCCCGCCCCGGCAAGGACGGCGCGAAGTACTTCGGCCCCTTCGGCGGGCGCCGTGAGACCCGCGGGGCGATCGACGCGGTCTGCACTGCGCTGCGTCTGCCGACCTGCTCTCGCCGCTTCCCGCGGGACATCGACCAGGAGCGGCCCTGCCTCAACTATCATCTCGGCAAATGCGACGGCTTCTGCCGCTCTGTCATGCCGCAGCAGGAGTACCGCCGCAGGATCGATCAGGCGGCCGCGCTTTTCGAGGGCAAGCCGAAGCAGCTTCTGCGCGAGCTCTCCGAGGAGATGCAGCGCGAGGCTGAGGCGCTCCACTTCGAGCAGGCGGCGGAGATCCGCGACCGGATGCGCTCGATCGAGTCGCTCTCAAGACGCCAGACGGTCATCGCGGGACTTTGCGCCGACACAGATATCTGGGGCATCTGCCGCGGTATGGGCAAGAGCTGCTGCGCGGTCCTGCACGTGGAGGACGGGCAGCTCACCGGACGCGAGACGCAGCTCTTCGCCTCTCCGATCGACGAGACGGAGCCCGAGATGCTCTCGGCCCTGACCGCCCAGTACTATCTCCCGCGTGCCGTGCTGCCGCGCGAGATCCTTTTGCCCTTCGAGACCGAGGACATGGAGGAGCTCTCGAAGGTATTGAGCGACCGCGCCGGGCACCGTGTCAATGTCCACGTGCCGCAGCGCGGTGAGCGGGCGGAGCTGCGCGCGATGGCGCAGCGCAACGCGCTTGAAGAGGCCGAGCGCGCGACGACGCAGGAGGAGCGGGTGACCCACTCGCTGCAGATGCTCACGAAGATCTGTGCGCTCCCGGATCCGCCGGACCGGATGGAGAGCTATGATATCTCCAACACCGGCGCGAGCGACATCGTCGCCTCGATGGTGGTCTGGCAGGGCGGACGGCTCAAAAAGAGCGAATACCGGCGCTTCCACATCAAAGAGCTCAGCGACGCGCCGAACGACTATGCGAGCATGCGCGAGGTGCTGCGCCGCCGCCTGCAGCGCGCGGCGGACGGGGACGGGAAGTTCCTTCCGCTGCCCGACGTCTTTTTGATCGACGGCGGGCAGCAGCACGCGCTCGCGGCGCTCGAGGTCGTGCGCGCCTTCGGGCTCTCGATCCCAATCTTCGGCATGGTCAAGGACGATCGCCACCGCACGCGCGCGCTTATGACGCCGGAGGGTTCGGAGCTCGGGATCGTTCATGACCCGGCGCTCTTCGCGCTGATCGGCAGCATCCAGGAGGAGACGCACCGCTTTGCGATCACCTTCCATCGCGAGAGCCACCGCCGCAGCGCGATGCGCTCAAAGCTCGACGGCATCCCCGGCCTTGGCGAAAAGCGCCGCGCCGCGCTTTTGAAGCGCTTCGGCACCGTGCGCGCGATCGGCGAGGCGGAGCGGGACGCGCTTGAAGACGTGCTGCCCGCTCCGGTCGCGGAGGCGGTCTACCGGCGCTTCCACCCGGAAGGGGAGGGGGGAGAGATAGCCGCTGCCTCTGAGGAACAAAAAAAATAGAGCAATTTTCCCGGTTCTGCCGCAAAAAACTATGGCAATTGCGGCAGAACCGTGTTATACTGAATTGGTTAACATAAAGTTTGTTTTTGCGAAGAATACAAGAGGAGAGTGGATACAGTGACGGTTTTCAGTGCGGTACTGCTCGGGATTGTGCAGGGAATCACGGAATTTCTGCCGATCTCAAGCTCTGCGCATCTCGCGCTTGCCGAACGGCTCTTCGGCATCGGCAGGGTGCCGGATTTCTATGACCTCATGCTGCACCTCGGCACACTCATTACGATCTTCATCGCCTACTGGAGCGAGATCTGGGATATGGTCATGGAATTGCCGGCGATCGTGCGGGACTTACGGCATGGTGGCAGCGGAACAGTACCGCCCGCGCGGCGGATGATCCTGCTGATCATCGTGGGCACGCTTCCGCTCTTTCTCGTTCTGCCGGTGAAGTCGAAGATCGGGACGCTCTCCGAAAACCTCTTTTTTGTCGGCGCGGCGCTGCTCGTAACGGCCGCGATCCTGTACCTGAGCGACCGCTTCGCCCGCGGCCGCAAGACGGAGCGCAGCGCGACGCTTTTGGATGCGCTGCTCGTCGGCTGCGCGCAGGCGCTTGCGACCTGCCCGGGCATCTCCCGCTCCGGCAGTACGATCTCGGTCGGCTGCCTGAGAGGCTTTCAGAGAAGCTTTGCCGTGCGCTACTCGTTCATCTTGTCGATCCCTGCGGTGCTCGGTGCCAATCTCCTGAGCTTCAAAGACGCGCTCGAGGCCGGGATCGATCTCTCGGAGCTGCCGGTGTGCCTGATCGGCGTCGTCATCGCAGCGCTCGTGGGCCTTGCGTGCATCCGCCTTTTGCAGTGGATCGCCGAAAAGGGTCGCTTTACGTGGTTTTCGATCTACTGCGCGGCAGTCGGTCTGATCACGCTGATCGTCTCCTTCGTCGGCCTGATCCGCGCCTGATGCGGCAAAGAACACACTGACGGAAGCTAACAATCATATGGTTTGAGGAAGATATATGGCACAGACAAGCAAAAAGAAAACAACGACAGCCGCCTCGGGCGGGAAGCGCGCGGCGCCGTCGTCCCGCAGCGGCACAAGGAGCCGCTCAGGCGGCGGCAGCACGCGAAGATCCGCTTCGAAGAGCGCCGCAAAGCCGATCCGCCGCCAGGTGGCAGGCGTGATCCTGCTCCTTGCGGCACTGTGCGTGATCGTCACCTATTTCGGCGCGTCGGCGCTCCTTTTAAAGCCGCTTGCCACGCTTATAAAGGGGCTTTGCGGTCACGGCTACTATGTCTCATTCATCGGGTTACTGATCGCAGCCTATGTGCTGCTTTTCAGCAAGGGACTCCCGGTGGGGCTGCGCGTGACCAGCGCGATCTATATCCCCGTGGCCTTCGGTGCGCTGTGGCACCTGGTGTTTGCGACCCAGCGCTTCACGCTCTCGGGACACCTCTTCGGCGAGCTCTGGCACAGCGGCGTCGAGCTTGCCTCCGGCGGCGTGATCTCCGGTTTGATCGCGGTCGCCCTCAGCGCGGTGCTCTCTCCGGTCGTGACCGGGATCTTGCTCGTGGTGCTGCTCATCGCAGCGCTGCTGATCCTCACGCGCATCACGCCTGCGGAGCTTTTGCAGCGCTATCGTGACCGGCCACGCTACGAACCCGACGAAACGCAGGAGACGCCGATCGAACACATCCGCGAGACCGTGCGCA
>CAMNAE010000196.1 GCA_946530565.1 uncultured Oscillibacter sp. | reverse complement strand
TTTGGCGCTCACCTGCAGCAGCTCCATATTGCTCTCGCTCCGCGCCTCGCTGTAGCCGGATACGATCGAGAGGAGGCTTGCATAGGGCGAGGCGCTCGCCGGGTCCGCGAGGCGCCGCCAGGCGTATACGTAGTCGCCGGCGGTGACAGGCGTGCCGTCGGACCACTTCGCGTTTTTGAGCCGGAAGGTGTAGGTCACCGTGCCGTCCTCGTTCTGCTCGCTCTCGTAGCTTTTGGCGCCGGCGGTCTGCAGCTCCATCGTGCCGTCGGAGCCGGGGCCGTAGCGCATCAGGTTTTCATAGAGCGCGAGCAGCAGCGTCTGCTCGGGCACAGATTCGGCATAGAGCGGGTCGAGCGTGGTGGGGCTGCCGCCGATAAACGCGCGCAGGGAAAAAGAGGAACTGCTGCCGGAGCCTGAGCAGCCGGCGAGCAGTGCTGCCGCCAGCATCAGCGCCAGCGCAGCTGCAGCAAAACGGCGGCGCATGGCTTACTCGGCCTCCAGAGCACCGTCGGCGCCGAAGCGGACCGGCAGGATCTCGTTGGTCGTCTTTTTGGCGATGTCCTCGATGCGAAGGCGCGAGGGGTAGTCGCCGATCAGGCTCACCGCGACGCCCTGCTTCTTTGCGCGGCCCGTGCGCCCGATGCGGTGGATGTACTCCTGGTTCTCGTCGGGGATGTCGGAGTTGAAGACGATGTCCACGTCGTCGACGTCGATACCGCGGGCGGCCACGTCGGTCGAGACGAGCACCTTCAGCTCGCCGCGGCGGAACAGGTCCATCGTCTGCTCACGGCGCTTCTGCGGGATATCGCCGTGGATGCACAGGGCCTCGATGCCCTCCATCTGCAGAAACTTCGTGATCCGCTCGGTCGAGCCCTTCGTGTTGCAGAAGACCATCGCGCGCTCGAAGCCGGTCTCGCGGATGATCTTCGCGATCGCGGCGGCCTTGCCGTCGTAGGCGACCTCCATGCGGAACTGGCGGATGTCGGGCTTGTTGAGCTCGTCCTCGCGCACGGTGATCTCAACGGCGTCGCGCTGATAGACCCAGGCGATGTCCATGACCTCGCGGGAGATCGTGGCGGAGAAGAGCCCGAGGTTGCGGCGCTTGTTCATCTTGTCGAGCAGGCGCGTCACGTCGTGGATAAAGCCCATGTCGAGCATGCGGTCGGCCTCGTCGAGCACGACCGTCTGCGCGGTCTCCACGCGCACGGTGCGCCGCTTCATGTGGTCGGAGAGCCGGCCCGGGGTCGCCACGACGATCTGCGGCCGGCGCTTGAGTGCCTCGATCTGCCGGTTGATCGGCTGACCCCCATAAAGACACACGCTGCGCACACCGCCCTTTGCGGCGGAGAGGAAGCGCAGCTCGTCGGTGATCTGCATCGCAAGCTCGCGCGTGGGGGCGAGAATGACCGCTTGGACGGATTCGTCTTCGATGTCGATGTGTTCGATGATCGGGATGCCGTAGGCGAAGGTCTTGCCGGTCCCGGTCGGGGCCTTCGCGATCACGTCCTGCCATAAAAGCATCGGCTCGATACAGCCCGCCTGAACGGGCGTGCTCATCTCGATGCCGCGGCGGGAGAGGGCGGAGAGGATCTCGGGTGAGAGGGGGAGCGTGTCAAAACGCACGCCTTGTGTCAGTTCCATACGGTTCTTCCTTCTTGATTTATTCGTTATGGTGATGATTTGAGGCAGTTTCAGCTTTGGATTATACTATATTCGTACGGTTTTTGTAAAGCACCGCGCGCCCGCAGCGCGCTGAAAAAAACAAAGTATAACATATCTTTGGACAATAAAGTAAATATTTCGAAAATAAAGTAAATTTAATGACATTTTTGTCTGAAACCACAAAAGTTTTTCAAGTAAAATTGTGTTCTTTTATATAGGTTTTATGTAAAAGATATGATAAATTGACTGTGCGAGAGAGACGCCACAAACGCAGGGAGGTGTTAGACGTGGACGATATGGATTATGTGCGAATCATTCGCAACCTGCGAGAGGACGCCGATAAGACACAGACCCAGATCGCCGAAGTTTTGGGCACGTCGCAAACCATGTATGCGCGTTATGAACGCGGCGCAAATGAGCTCCCAATCCACCATTTGATCACCCTCAGCAAGTTCTACGGTGTATCTACGGACTTCATCCTTGGCCTTTCAAAGGCAAAATCGTAACCCGACACAGCACGAAGGTACCGGCTTAAAAAAGCCGGTGCCTTTTTTATTCTGTTCGATGATTTTGGAGCTGATCGGGGAGATGATCGCAGAGAGACACCAAAAATGCCCAAAAGGACGAAAGACGATCAGCATCGAATCGATCGAAATGGACGCCGACGACCACGGTGCTCCGGCACTGCAAACAAGTGCTCAATGCTTTGGCAAGGCGCATGGCGGGCTCGCCGTCGCGGTGGCCGACGCCGCAGTAGAGCGAGACCGACGCCGAGGGTGTGCCGTCGCCGTTAAGAGACGGGTGGTATTCCCCGACCGCGACCGCGCCGATGTGCGGCCGGTCCCCGCCTGAAAGGGTCACGAGCACGTCGGGGCCGATCCATTCCGCGCGCACGCGCAGGGCGAGGGAGTCTTCAGAAAGCTCGATCATGACGGATCCTCCCCCCATGGCCGAAAGGCCCCGTGCGCAAGGCCGAAGTGCAGCAGCGTCTTGCCGATGATGTGGTCGAGCTGCTTTTCCACGCTGTCGGCGCCGTTATAAAAGGTAAGGACCGGCGGCAGGATCACAGCGCCGTCCTCCGAGAGCGTGAGCATGTTGCGAAGGTGTGAGCGGCCGAAGGGCATCTCGCGCGGGAGCAGGACGAGACGGCGCTTTTCCTTTAAACACACGTCGGCCGCGCGGACGATCAGGTTCTCGTCGTAGCCGACCGCGATCGCCGCAAGCGTCTTCATGCTGCACGGCGCGATGATCATGCCGTCGGTGACGAAGGAGCCCGAGGAGATCGGAGCGGCGAGGTCCGTCTCGTCCCAGACCCGGTCGGCAAGGGCTTCAAAGTCCGCGGGCGTGAGGTCCGTCTCGCAGGCGATCGTCGTCTTCGCGCCCTCTGATAAAATGAGGTGCACCTCACACGCCTGCGCCTTGAGCGCAAGAAGCATCCGGTAACCCAAAAGCGCCCCGCTGGCGCCGGTGATGGCAAGGGTGATCCGCCGCATAGCATCAGCTCCTTATCGGGATCTTCATTTTCTCATACATTCATCATAAAAGAAATGCGTTCTGTTTGTCAACGTCGGAAAGCAGAGAAAACGCGTATTTGAGGCATTTTCCCAAAGAATCGTGCGTTTTTTTGAATAATTTCATTCCGCGCCCCCTTGACAAACGCCCGGCGGCTCTTTAAAATAAGCCCGTTGACGATGATGGGAAGAAAGGTCAGTTTACTCTGCCTTCAGAGAGCCGGCGGTCGCTGCGAGCCGGCGGAGAGCACTGGCCGACTGGTCCCGGAGTCCCGCGCCGGAACGAGAGCCTTACGATCAAAAAGGGCTTTTTCAGTAGGGCGCGGCGGTCGGCCCCGTTAGCAGCCGCGAAAGCAAAAAACCAGGGTGGTACCGCGCATCCGCGCCCCTGACCGCAAGGTCCGGGGCGCTTTATATTTTTTATTCCGGAATCGAAAAAGGAGCAGCGCATGAAATACGATTTTGCGGCCATTGAGAAAAAATGGCAGGAGAAGTGGGAGCAGAGCAAGCCCTACGCCGCCGTGACCGGCGAGAAGGACAAGCCGAAGTTCTACGGGCTCATCGAATTCCCCTACCCCTCGGCGGCGGGTCTGCACGTCGGGCACCCGCGCCCCTTCACGGCGATGGACGTCGTCACGCGCAAAAAGCGCATGGAGGGCTACAACGTGCTCTTCCCGATCGGCTTTGACGCCTTCGGCCTGCCGACCGAGAACTTCGCGATCA
>CAMNAE010000195.1 GCA_946530565.1 uncultured Oscillibacter sp. | reverse complement strand
CCGCGCTCAGGGTAAAGCTCTTTCCGATAAAGGCCTGTGAGCCGCCGAGCAGCACCTCGCCGTTCAAAACCGCCGTGAGGCCGTTGCCCGGCAGCGCCTGGAACTCCGTGACCTCGGGAAGGGCTGCGTTCTGCGCAGACGCGTGCGACATGACCGCCTTTGCAAGCGGATGCTCAGAGTGCTGTTCAAGCGCTGCCGCTGTCCTGAGCAGCTCTTCTTCCGAGATCCCCTCGCCCGGCACGATGTCGGTCACCTTCGGCTCGCCGGAGGTGATCGTGCCGGTCTTGTCGAGTGCGACGATCTGGATGCGGCCGGCCTCTTCGAGCGACGCTGCCGTTTTGAAGAGAATGCCGTTTTTGGCGCCAAGCCCGCTGCCGACCATGATCGCGACCGGCGTTGCGAGGCCGAGCGCGCAGGGGCAGGAGATGACCAGCACAGAGATGCCGCGCGCGAGCGCGTAGCCGAGGCTCTGCCCGGCGATCAGCCAGACAGCCGTCGTGATCACGGCGATCGTAATGACCGCAGGGACAAAGATCCCCGCTACCTTGTCGGCGATCTTGGCGATCGGCGCCTTCGTCGCTGCGGCGTCAGATACCATGCGGATGATCTGCCCAAGCGTCGTGTCCTCGCCGA
The DNA here is from genome assembly GCA_946530565.1 of uncultured Oscillibacter sp. Lineage (GTDB taxonomy): Bacteria > Bacillota > Clostridia > Oscillospirales > Oscillospiraceae > Oscillibacter. Next base: position 3,302 of record CAMNAE010000195.1, on the reverse strand, counting down.
CTCTGGTGGCGCGGACCTTCAGGAAGCCCGACTGATTGACGGTCGCGGCGGAGACGCGGTCGCCCTCTGCCTTGTCGACCGGAATGCTCTCACCGGTGAGCGCCGCCTCGTTGACCGCGCTCTCACCTGAGACGACGACACCGTCGACCGGAACGCTCTCGCCGGGCTTGACCGCAAAGAGATCTCCGATCTCGACAGACTCGATCGGAACGACCTCTTCTCTGCCCCCCTCGCGCAGAAGCGTGGCGGTCCTGGGCGCAAGACGCATCAAGCTCTTCAGGGCATCGGTCGTGCGGCCCTTACTTCTCGCCTCGAGCATCTTGCCGACGGTGATCAGCGTCAGGATCATCGCGGCGGACTCGAAGTAGAACTGCATGTGCCACGCGGAAACCGCGGCAGCATCTCCCCTTGTGACCGCGCCCGTCATCTCAAAGAGCACATAGGTGCTCCACACGAACGAGGCGCCCGAGCCCAGCGCGACGAGCGTATCCATATTCGGCGCGCCATGGAGCACAGAGCGGAAGCCGCTGATAAAAAACTTCTGGTTGATCACCATCACGATCGCGGCCAGTATCATCTGCACCAAGCCCATCGCGACGTGGTTCCCGTCAAAAAAGGCCGGGAGCGGCCACCCCCACATCATATGTCCCATCGAGACATACATCAGCACGAGCAAAAAGCCGAGCGACCAGATGAGACGGCGCTTTAAAGCCGGGGTCTCATGATCCTCAAGTGCGGCTTCGTCGGCGGAAGCTGCGCCCGCGCTTTTTGCCGCGCCCTTTTGAGAGGCGCCATAGCCGGCCTGTTCAACCGCGGCGATGATCTCTGCCGGGGCAGCTGTGCCCTCAACGCCCATCGAGTTTGTGAGCAGGCTCACCGCGCAGCTCGTGCCCCCCGGAACCGCCGAGACCGCCTTTTCCACTCTTGCCTGGCAGGCAGCACAGCTCATGCCAGTCACCAAATACTGTTCCATTGAAATCACCCGATCACTTCATTAGCTTCTGCAGAAGACGGATCAGCTCCTCAGTCGAATCCTCGTCTCCGTTCTTAAGATCCGTCGCGACACAGGAGCGGATGTGATTGCTCAAAAGCTCGCGCCCGAACGCATTCAGCGCGGCGTTCGCCGCAGCGACCTGTGTTAAGATATCCACACAGTAGGCGTCTTCATCCAGCATCCTGCGGATCCCGCGGATCTGCCCCTCTGCCCGGCTGAGCCGGTTCATCAGTGCGCGGTATTCATCCTTAGAACGCTGCTTCGTGCGGTGGCAGCAGCTGTGCGCCTCTTCAACGGAAATACCGTCTCCGACCGCAGACGGACCTTCGCAGCAGCAGCGATCAAGCTCGTCGTTCATGTTGACCCCTCCCGTCATCGCAGCTTACTATATACCCCCTAAGGGTATTTGTCAAGTCTGAAAAACATGAATTTGACTCTTTTCATTTGATGAGATCTGTGGTAATGTATTGACATCAAAGGTAGTACCATTCAACCTTGTCCAAACAGAATCAGAAAGGATCATTTCATGGAATTGCTTGATCTCACCGCCCTTCTGCGGCAGAACCCCTACCCCGGCCGCGGCATCGTGCTTGGCCGCAGCGACGACGGCCGCTTTGCGGTCACGGTCTATTTCATCATGGGCCGCAGCGGGAACTCCCGCAATCGCGTGTTTCTTGAGACCGAAGACGGCATCCGCACCGAGGCCTTCGACCCTTCGAAGATGCAGGATCCGAGCCTCATCATCTATCATCCGGTCCGTCTTCTGAACGGACGCACGATCGTGACAAACGGTGATCAGACCGATACCGTGCGCGACGCGCTTGCCGCAGGCGGGACCTTTGAAGGCGCGCTGCGCACCCGCTGCTTCGAGCCGGACGGTCCGAACTTCACGCCGCGCATCTCCGGTCTTCTGGAGCCGGACGGGTCCTTCCGGATGTCCATTTTAAAAAGCGCCGACGGTGACGGCTCGCTCTCTCACCGGTACTTTTATGAGTACGACGGCTGCCGTGCCGGCGAGGGCCGCTTCATCCACACGTATATGGGCGACGGAACGCCCCTTCCCTCGTTTGAGGGTGAGCCCGAGCGGGTCCTTCTGCACGCGGACAGTGCCGCCGCTCTGGCAGACCGCGTTTGGGATGCGCTTAACCCGGACAATAAGGTCTCCCTCTACGTGAGCTTTACCCCGCTTGGCGGCGGCAGTGCCGAGACCGTGATCCGGAATCGTAATCAGTAAGCCGGCATTCTCATTCCTCTCAAGCCATCAAGGGCAGGGGCTTTGCGCTCCTGCCCTTTTCCTATCCTGATCCCAGCGGTTGTTATTGGCAAAATACACTGTAAATCGTCATCTTCCGTTGAAAAACTTTTGAAAAACAATTGCAATCCGTACAAAATACGTTTATAGTAGGGAAAACAGCATTTTTTGTGCCGGATAGCGTCCGTCCGGAGCGCTTCAGGCGATCAAACGCTTTTCAAACGTTGGATCGATGAACAGGATGAGAGGTGAAGCGATATGATGGTATCCACCAAGGGCCGTTATGCACTCAGAGTGATGATCGATCTTGCCGAGCACCAGTCCGGAGGCTATACTCCGTTAAAAGAGATCGCGGCGCGGCAGGATATCTCAGAAAAATATCTCGAAAACATCCTGAAGTTTCTGGTGCGCGACGGACTATTGACCGGACTGCGCGGCAAGGGCGGCGGCTATAAGCTGACCCGTGCGCCCGAGGACTACTCTGTCGGCGAGATCTTAAGACTCACCGAGGGGAGTCTGGCCCCTGTCGCCTGCCTGTCGGCGGATCAGCATCATGGCTGTGACCGCATCGCCGACTGCCGCACGTTGCCGATGTGGCGCAAGCTCGACGAGCTCATCAACGGTTATCTGGATTCTGTCTCATTGGCCGATCTGATGCTGAACACGTCGCCCGGAGACAATTACGTGATTTGACCCCGCAAAAGAATATCATTCATACATGCCGCCCTTTGCATACAGATTGCGGCATTTTGAGGAGGTAGACGAAGACATGCTGACAAGAGAGGAGCTGCTTCGCCATTATGAGACGATGGTGAAAATCCGCAAGTTCGATCTCGAAGCCGTACGCGCGCGGGAAGCCGGCGAGGTGCTGGGCTTCATTCATCCCTACGTGGGCGAAGAGGCCATTGCCACGGGCGTGTGCGCGTGGCTTGAAACAAAAGACAAAATCGCCAGCACCCACCGCGGTCACGGCCACACGATCGCCAAGGGCGGCGATATGAACGCCATGATGGCAGAGCTCTACGGCAAGGTGACCGGCACCAACAAGGGCAAGGG
>CAMNAE010000194.1 GCA_946530565.1 uncultured Oscillibacter sp. | reverse complement strand
CTGTTCTCCTCGTCGGTCTTGGAGATGTAGAAGAAGCGCGGCATATTGCGCTCCTCGCAGTAGCGCCAGGCTTTCTCGAGGCCGACGGAGATGCCGTCCTTCGCGGAGCAAACGAGGATCGCGGCGTCGGCGGCGCGCAGCGCCTCCATGACCTCGCCGGCGAAGTCGAACGCACCCGGGGTGTCGAGCAGGTTGATGCGGCAGCCCTTGTACTCGATGGGCGCCACGGAGGTGGAGAGGGAAATCTGGCGCTTGACCTCCTCGGGGTCATAGTCGCTGACGGTGTTGCCGTCGGGCACGCGGCCCATGCGGTCCAGAGCGCCGGTCATAAAGAGCAGGCTTTCGGTCAGGGCGGTCTTGCCGCTGCCGCTGTGGCCCAGAAGCACCACGTTGCGAATGTTCTGTACGGAATAGCTCATAATTCGTTTCCACTCCTCAATGATGATGGGATGAACCGGCTTTCGACCGGTATCACTCTTCCAAATAAAAAGTATACCAAACCTCGGGAACTTTCTCAACTGTTTTTTTGCGGAAAAACCAAAAAGAAACGTAGAAAATGCGAAAAGGCTCTGCCCGCGGGCGGAGCGATGCCACCCGGAGGCTCCAAAGCCTCTTTTCGCGGCAAAAAAGGGAGAGCCGGCTGACGGCTCTCCCGAAAAATAACACTTGCTTCAGATATTCAGGATCTTCCAGGCCGCCCAGACGAGCAGAAGGCCCATCACGATGTTGACGAACTTGCTGTGCCGGCGGTAGAGCGGGTAGAGGACCGAGCCGACCGTCGCCCAGATGAGGTTGCCGCTGACCGCGCAGAAGGTCATGCAGACCGCGAAGAGCAGCGAGGACCTGAGCGAAAAGCCGTGCGGCATGATGAAGCCGGAGTAGTTCGCGATGCCGAGCATCATGATCTTGAGGTTCAGGAACTGCAGCAAAAAGCCGTTGACGAAGGTGAGGGGCTTGTCCTCGGCGGAGGCCTCGCCGGCCGGGGGCTTGCGGATCAGCTTCCAGGCGAGGTACAGGATGTACGCCGCGCCGATGAAGCGCGCGACCGGAATGATCTGCGGCACGAATTGACCCAGAAGCCCGCAGGCAAGCCCCACGAGCAGCATGACCGTGAGGAGCCCCGTCATGATGCCGGCCTCGAGCGGCAGGCATTTTTTCAGTCCGTGCCGGCTCGAGCTCGAGAGCAGGAGGATGTTGTTGGGGCCGGGGGACGCGGTGGATGCGAAGACCGAGACGATCATCTCGCCGTAGGGCACGCCCATAGTTTTTTTTACATTCCTTTCAGGCTGCTTATCTCAGGCGTTCAGCACGCCCGCCTTGCACAGCTCCACAAACTGCTTGGCGACGCGCGCGCTGCGCCCGCCCGCGCGGATGGCAAAGGCCTCGCTTCTCACGGCGAGCTCCTTTTCGTCCATCGTGAGCCCGTACTGCTTTGCAAGCTGCTGCACGATGTAGAGATAGCGCTCGCGGTCAGGGCTCGAGAAGGTGATCGTGAGGCCGAAGCGGGCCGAGAGGCTCATGAGCTCCTGGCGCGTGTCGGAGGCGTGAATGTCGTCGCCCTCGCGGTCGCTCAGCGTCTCCTTGATGAGATGCCGGCGGTTGCTCGTTGCGTAGACCGCGAGGTTCCCGGCGCGGCCGCCGACGCTGCCCTCCAGGATCGCCTTGAGCGCGGCGAAGTTGTCGTCGTTGCCCGAAAAGCTCAGGTCGTCGATGAAGAGGATGAACTTCAGCGGGTTCTCGGCCAGCGCGTCCATGAGGTCGGGGATCTGGTAGAGCTGGTTCTTCTTGACCTCGACGAGCCGGAGCCCGCGCGAAGCGTACTCGTTCGCAATCGCCTTGACCGCGCTCGATTTGCCCGTGCCGGCGTCGCCGTACAAAAGCACGTTGTTGGCCGGCCGGCCCTCGAGCAGCGCCACGGTGTTCGCGACGATCTTCTCGCGCTCGCGCTCGTAGCCGGGGAGCTCCTCGAGCGTCTGCGCGTCGGGGTGGCGGACCGGGACGAGGCGGCTGTTTTCGACCGTGAAGACATGGTAGCGGGCGAAGACGCCGTAGCCGTGCGTGTCCACCGCGTCCATGCGCTCGTGGTAGTCTCTGGCCAGATCGATCTTCTCGGTCGCCCAGCCGGTCAGGTAGTCCGGCGCGCCGGGGAGGTCGGAGAGCTTGAGCTCCGAGAGCTCCTGCAGAAGCTTCAGCTCGCCCTCGAGCGCCTCCGAAAGCCGGGGCGTGAGCGAATGGGCGTGGCGGATGCAGACGTTCTCGCTCTCCATGACGAGCTCGTTCAAGTAGCTCGTCCAGCTCTCGCCGTGGTCGAAGAGCCGGTATTCATATTCGGCGCTCGCGACCGCGAGCGTATCGAAGTCGCCGGCCGCGGCCGCGGAGAGCACCTCGCGCATCGCGCACACGACCTCGTCGTCGAGCAGCGCGCGGAAGACGACCAGCGCGTCGAGCCGCCGCAGCAGGTGCCGCAGCCGTGTCAGGGTCATTTCACGTTTCATAAATCAATCACCACTGTTACTATGCGCCTTGGCGCACAGCCATTAAAATCGTTTTCAAGGCGGCTTTGCCGCCTTGAAAACACCTTCACGCGAACGAAGTGAGCGCTCGCGCCGACCAAAGCGGGCTTGAAGAGCCCGCTGCGATAAGCGCGAGTACCTCCCTGCAAAACGCAGTTTTGCAGGGAATTTTTAGTGCAGCACCGCGCCCTCGTCGGCTGAGGCGACGAGACGGGCATAACGCGCGAGCCAGCCGCTCGTGACCTTCGGCGCGGGCTGGACATAGGCGCGGCGGCGCGCCTCGAGCTCCTCATCGGAGACGAGCAGCTGCACGGAGGCGTTCGGGATGTCGATCGCGATCTGATCGCCCTCCTTCACAAGACCGATGGGTCCGCCGGAGGCCGCCTCGGGGCTCACATGGCCGATCGAGGCGCCGCGGGAGGCGCCGGAGAAGCGGCCGTCGGTGATGAGCGCGACAGTCTTGTCGAGCTGCATGCCGGCAAGCGCGCTGGTTGGGTTGAGCATCTCGCGCATGCCCGGGCCGCCCTTGGGACCCTCGTAGCGGATGACGACGACGTCGCCGGGGACGATCCTGCCGTTGTAGATCGCGTCGATCGCAGCCTCCTCGCTGTCGAAAACGCGCGCTGGGCCGGTGTGGGTCTGCATCTCGGGCGCGACGGCGCTGCGCTTGACGACGCAGCCGTTCGGAGCGATGTTGCCCCAGAGGATCTGCAGTCCGCCGGTGGGGCTGAACGGGTCGTCGATCGGGCGGATCGCCTTCGGATTGCGATTGACAGCGCCCTTGATGTTCTCGCCCACGGTCTTGCCGGAGACGGTCAGGCAGTCGAGGTCGAGGAGGTCGCGCTTGGCAAGCTCCGCCTGCACGGCCGCGATGCCGCCGGCGGCGTAGAGCTCGGGCATATGGGTCGGACCGGCGGGGGCCAGGTGGCAGAGGTTCGGGGTCCTGGCCGAGATCTCATTGAAGAGCTTCAGGTCGATCGGAACGCCTGCCTCCTTGGCGATCGCGAGCAGGTGCAGCACGGTGTTCGTAGAGCAGCCCAGCGCCATATCGCAGGTGAGCGCGTTGCGGATGCTGCGCTCATTGATGATGTCGCGCGCGCAGATGTTGTTCTTCACCAGGTGCATGATCGCGGCGCCGGCCTTGCGCCCAAGCTGCAGGCGCTTGGCATACACGGCGGGGATCGTGCCGTTGCCGGGCAGGGCGATGCCGATCGCCTCGCTCAGGCAGTTCATGGAGTTCGCGGTGTACATGCCCGAGCAGCTGCCGCAGCCGGGGCAGCAGTTCTGCGTGCAGTCCTCGAGCTTCGCGTCGTCGATGAGACCGGCTTTATAGGCGCCGACGGCCTCGAACATCTTCGAGAGGCTGACCTCCTGCCCGTCGTAGGTGCCGGCGAGCATCGGGCCGCCGGAGCAGACGACGGCCGGCACATTCATGCCCACGGCGGCCATGATCATGCCGGGGA
>CAMNAE010000193.1 GCA_946530565.1 uncultured Oscillibacter sp. | reverse complement strand
TTACGATCGGACGCCAGTATGGCAGCGGCGGCAAGGAGATCGGTATCCGGGTCGCCAAGGAGCTGGGCATTCCCTTCTACGACAACGAACTCCTCCAGCAGGCCGCCAAAGAGAGCGGCCTCACCGAGAAGATCTTTCAGAACTTCGATGAGCGGCCCAAGAGCCTGCTCTACTCCATCGCGATGGACTCCTACATGTTCGCGCTCCCCGGAACCGGTGCCGGCGACTCGCTTGAGCAGCAGGTGTACCTTGCGACCTTCAATACGATCCGCTCGATCGCGGCCAAGGGCCCCTGCGTGATCATCGGCCGCTGCGCAGACTATGCGCTCGCCGAGGATCCGAACCGCCTGAGCCTCTTCATCTACGCGCCGATGGACGCGCGCATCAAGCGCGTGATGGAGCGCGCGAATGTCAACGAGGAAAAGGCGAAGACCCTGATCCAGAAGACCGACAAGCGCCGGGCCTCTTACTACGAGTATTATTCCTCCCGCCGCTGGGGCGCCTGCGAGAGCTATGACTTCTGCCTCGACTCCAGCTACCTCGGCATCGGCGGCACGGTGGAGCTCATCAAGGCGATGGTCGATCACAAGGAGAACCCGGTCGAAAGCCCCACCGAGGATGACCCCACGCTCAAGGCGTGACGGCTTTGACGCTGATGCCCCTCGGGCTGCGTCTGTACTGCACCGTGCTCGCGGCCCTTTTCGGGGCGGCGCTTGCAAGCTTTTCCGGCTGTCTCGTTTTTCGCGCCCTGAACGGAACGAGCGCCCTGCGGGGCAGAAGCCGCTGCGATGCCTGTGGGCATGTGCTCTCGGCACTCGATCTGCTCCCAGTCGTTTCGTGGCTTTTGCTGCGGGGACGCTGCCGCTACTGCGGCGCGCCGATCGGGGCGCTCCCGCTCATCACAGAGCTCCTGACGGCGGTCGGCTTTGCGCTTGTCTTTGACCTTTTCGGCCCCAGTGCCCCGGCGCTGGGGCTTATGATCGTGAGTTTGGTCCTGTTTGCCATTGTGCCGACATTTTTTTCGGCAAAACGGGGAAGGAGCTGATGGAAATGCGTGTACTGCTGGCGGTGGATCTGCAGCGGGAATTTGACGACGGGCTCGGGAATTTCGAGCGGATCTGTGCTTTTGCCCGCGCGCGGAAGGGCTACGATCGAGTCATCGCGACGCGCTGCCGCAACGGTCCTGAGAGCCCCTTCGTGCGCTACGACAACTGGTACGACTGCCAGGGCGAGATCCTCCCGCTCGAGTTCGAAGCCGACCTCGTGCTGGATAAATACGCCTACGGGCTCCCGGACTACAGCGTGCTGGACAGGAAAGACCACTACGACATCATCGGCTTCAACACCGACGCCTGCGTCTTGAAGGTCGCGCTTGATCTTTTTGACCGGGGCTACGATATCAGCGTTCTCACGGAATACTGCTTTTCTTCCGAGGGGGAGGAGGACCACCGTTACGGCGTGAAGCTTTTAAGGCGCCTCATGAGCCGCGCGGTGATCTGATCTGATGAAACCCTGCGTTCATTTTGGAACAACGATCATAACGATACAGATAGAGAGAAATAAAGGAGGCTGCCCATGCCGCGAGGAGAAAGACCGGCGCCGTCGGCCGCCCGTTTGAATCGGGTGCTGTTTGCGCTTCTGCTTTTGTGCGCCGTGGCGCTTGCGTTCGTGCTGCAGCACGCGATCCTTTCCGATTCCGCCGCGCAGCAGGCCGAGGAGGCCTATCAGCAGGCGATGGCCGAGCTTGAGGAGGCGCGCAAGCCGATCGAGGTCTCGGAGTTCGTCTCGGTCGAGGTCGGGACCCTGCGCGAGATCATCCAGCCTGCCAGCGAGCTTGTGACATACAAGTATTACTACACCGATGCCGGCGTCTATGAAAAGAGCCGCAAGCTCTTCAACACCGGGATCGTGCTGCCATTTACGACCGACCGCACGGTCTACACCTACTCCGGCGTCATCGGCGCGGGGGTCGACTTAAAGCGCACGGACTTCGCGATCGACAACCAGAAGCGCACGATCGTCGTGTACCTGCAGGAGCCCGCGATCATTTATCACGAGCTTGACGAGAACTCCTTCGAGAGCTACGACGTGCGCACCTCCGCCTTTACGCGCTCGAACCTTGCCGACTTCTCCGACTTCCGCGCGGCGCTGAAAAGCACTCAGGAGGAAAAGCTCCTTGCGAACGAGACCTTCTGGAGCGAGGCCAAGAGCAACGCGAAAAACGTGATCTCGAATCTTGTGACGCTCTCCGGCGCGGTGGAGGACTATACGGTCAGCTATGAGTGGCTGGCGGATTGAGCAGGGGCCCGGAGGCCCGGTCATCGTACTCGATGAGAGCGCAGCGGAACCGGGCGCGGCGCAGGAAAAGCCGATCCTGTTCCGCGCCTCCGAGCTTCCGGGCTTTCGCCGTAACGCGGAGCGCACGGATCCCGGCATCCCCGAAAGGATCCGGGAGATGCGTGCGCTCTATGAAGTGGGCGACGGCTCGTTTACCCAGAAATGCCGGAACTTTTACCGTCAGGGCAAGTTCATGGAGGATTACGAGGACGACGCACCCTGGGACACGGCCTTTCGGCACTATTTCCCGACCTATCAGGATCTTACCGTCCGGCAGCTGCGCGGCTATTTCGCCTGGCGGACCTGCGCGCGCCGCGGCGACTGGCGGCCGGTCGGTACTTCCTATGCTTTTATCTATGTCTATGAGCTTTTGAACGGGATCGGGGTCTCCTCCTGCGGGGAGGCCCTTACAAAGCTTTCGGACTTCAAGAAAGGCTTTCTGGATACCCGCATCGGAGATCCCGGCATGCGCAAGTACCTGCGGCGCTGGATGCCGGAGCTTGCGATCCTCCATGGGCTTGATCGCGAGACCGTCATAACGCTCCTGGACCCGGAGCGGCAGAAAAAGGACCTGGCGCTCTCGGTGCTCAGAGATCCGGCGCAGGCGGGCGACGAGGCGATCTTTCAGGCGCTCGCTGCGTTCGGCGGAGAGCAGAATACGACGGCGTCGAAGGCAGTGGAAAAAGATCCTGTGCGCGGGATGCGGCTTTTTGCCGACGCCTGGCGCGCAGCTTCTTTGGAGGGGCTGTTTTCCGAGCTCTTCGGCAAGCCGAAAAAGCGGATCTGGCGGCCGCTCTACAACGCGGTCTGCCTGCAGCAGACGCTCAGGCCCGATACCGACTACAGCGTCAATCCCTGCCGGAGCTATTCGCTGCGGGGCGGACAGTGGTATGAGACGGCCTATTCCTTCCTGGGCTTTGACCCGCTGCGCTTAAAAGAGTTTCTGCACGAGGCGGACCGGCAGTTTCGCACATACCTGCATACTGGCCGTCCGCTCCGCGAACGGGAGAGCGAGAGATGGGCGGCGGGCTATGCGCGCGCGGCGATCGCAGAGGAGCAAAAACGCCTGGCGGAGGCCGCGCGGCAGAAGATCACGATCGACTTTTCCGGCCTTGAGCAGATCCGCCGCGACGCACTCAAAACGCGCGAAAGCCTGTTGACCGAAGAGGAACGGCTGGAAGCGGAGGTGGAGCCCGTTAAGGAAGAAAACGATCAAGAGCCTCTGTATTCTACAGATCCGGAAGCAACGGCTCCGGGCGCGCCGGAACCTTCGCTGCCGCTCGACGCGCTTGAGCTCAGGATCTTAAAGCGCCTGATCGCGGGGGAGGACATAGTGCCGCTTCTGCGTGAAAAGCATCTTCTGCCGGCGATCGCCGCCGACGCGATCAACGAGGCGCTCTTCGATGAGATCGGCGACAGCGTGATCGACTGCGACGGGGAGACGCTGAGCCTCGTAGAGGACTACCGGGAAGATCTTGAGCAGCTGCTGTCAGACGCATAAAAAACGCTCTTCCTGACACAGGGCACTTTGTGTCAGGAAGAGCGTTTTTTCGGCAGTATTACGGCAGATAGTTCAGCGGGTTCTGCGGAGTCCCGTCGATGCGGATCTCGAAGTGGCAGTGGTTGCCGGTGGAGTTGCCGGTGGAGCCCATGCGGGCGA
>CAMNAE010000192.1 GCA_946530565.1 uncultured Oscillibacter sp. | reverse complement strand
TATGGATCGATTGTACCAGTTCTCCGGAAGCCGGTCAAGATGCTGTCAATGAGCAGGCCACGTGCTGCATTAGCATGTGGACATGGGATGTCCCGCGCCGCCGGGGAGACGGATCGCCGCGGCTCCTTGCGGAGCCGCGCAGTGACGTGGGCGTGGCGAATGCAATACAGCGGGGACGGCTGTACAAGAGCTGTCCCCGCTGTCAGTTATTATGGAACGACGCCGCGCCTCTCACCCGAACAGCACCTGCGCCAGGTGCTTTGCGTCGGCGCCGCCGAGTTCGAGGCCCTCCAGGCAGTAGTGGCAGTAGCAGAGCACCTGTTCGCCGCCGAATCTAAGGCAGTAGTCGCGCATGAGCGCCGCCTGCTCCTCGGGCGTGTGCGGGAGGAACTTCCCCTCCGCGCCCTCGACGTAGTGCTTCGGCGCGAGGCGCGGGTTTCGCGGCGGCTGGGGGCGGTAGAGCGAGACGCCGCAGAAGTCCGTGCGCTCCCGGTTTTCCGGCAGCTCGAGCACGCGCACATGCATTTTATCAAGAAGGCTCCGCACGGCTGCGTGCTCCGCGCTCCGCTCCCGTGCGCGCCAGCAGTCCTGCACGTACATCGTCTGCCCCGCAAGGTCCGGCAGAGAGAAGGCGCCGTCGGCATCGATCAGCTCCCAGAGCGAGTGCACCTGAGTGCCCGGGCGCGTCTCCTCGATGATGTTGTTGCAGTTGTGGCAGAGGGAATAGACCCGGTCGCCCGAGGCGAAGGCTGCGGAGTCCGGCAGCGCGCGCCACGCATCGCGCAGTTCGCCCTCCGGCATTTTCTCTTCGAACTCGCGGATCTTATAGCGCGGCACGCAGCAGCGCACGACGCCGAGACCGCGGGCGCGCGCATAGTCCTGGATCCGGCGGCTCAAGAGCGGGAATTTGGATGTAAACACGCAGCTTGCGATGTAATAGTCAGACATGAAGAGCGCCTCCTGATGGAATGTAGCAATGCATATCAGAATGATACCACATTTGTGCGGGCATGCAACGGTTTTTCAGTGATGAAGGGAGAGAGAATGACAGCGGGGACGGTTACAGGAGAACCGCACCCGCTGTCATTCACTTAAAGGGCAATATCGAAAACGAGCTTCACGATCAGCAGCAGCACGACGCAGAAAAGGACCGGCCGGATCACTTTTGCCCCGTTTTTGATCGCCAGTGCCGCGCCGAGATATGAGCCGGCGATGTTAAAAACCGTCGCTGCGAGCGCGAGGTTCACGATCACGGCGTCGGAGGCCGCATAGGTCAGCACCGACATCGTAGAGGACAGGGCGATCACGAATCTTGTGTTGCCCGTGGCCCTGACCAGATCCAGCTTCAGCAGCGCCGCATAGGCCAGCATGAAAAACATGCCGGCGCCAGGGCCGTAGAAGCCCTGATATCCGCCGAGCACGAGACCGATGAGCGCGGAAATAGCCGCGACGGATGCCGCGGACTGCTCGTCCACACGGTCGTCCGTACCCAGATTATTATTTGCAAACACGAAAGCGGCCATGACCGGCACAGTAAGGAGCATGAAGATCTTCAGGTAATGATCGGGGACCATCAGATTCAGCCGCGCGCCGGTGTAGGACCCGACCAGGGCAAACGGGAGCGTGATGAGCGCGGACCTGAGATGGACCTTGCCGCTTTTCACATATTTGCAGGCAGCGACGCCGGCGCCGATCCACGCCGAACACTGATTGGTGCCCGTGATATAGTGCACCGGGATCCCTGCGGCAAGCATGACGGGGATCGTGATGAGTCCCCCGCCGCCCGTGACGGAATCTACGATCCCGGCAAAGAAGAAGGCAAGGCAGCAGGCCAGGCCCTGCATACTGATGAGTTCGATGCTCATGGATGACAGGCTCCGTTCCCGCTGACGCTCTTCTCCTCCGGCCGCGAGAGGAATTGCGCGAGCAGCGCGCCGGAGATGTTGTGCCAGACCGAGAAGATCGCGCCGGGGACGGCGGCCATGGGGAGCGCGGGGAAGGCCGTGCCGGCAAGGGACGCCGCGAGCCCTGAGTTCTGCATGCCGATCTCGACGGCGAGTTGTTTCAGCAAGGGCAGGATCTCCTTTCGTTGGGGCTGCTTCGTTCGCCCCCACGGTCGCCTTGCGGCGCCAGCCCCCCCCTTCATGGGGGCGAGGAAGAGGCGCTGAGGCTCAGTAGTTTTCAAGAAAGCTGTGCTTTTCGCCCTTCGTCTTGTAGCCCGGGAAGGTGTCAAGAGAAACCGCGTGCAGGGAATTGAAGATGCATTTTTCGATGTTCGGGTTGTCGCGTTTCAGCTCGCGCAGCAGCTCTTTGATCTCCTTGCGCTTACTGAGGCCCAGCGCCGCCGGATCGGCGGCGCGCTCGGTGAAGCGGCAGGCGCACTGGAGAAACTCCAGGTGGTTGTAGTCCCGCCAGGCGATGATGTTGTCCTCGTGCACGCAGTAGAGCGGGCGGATGAGCTCCATGCCCGGGAAATTCTGGCTGTGCAGCTTCGGCGGCATGGCCTGGAGCTGCGAGGACCAGAACATGCCCATGACGGTCGTTTCGATCACGTCGTTGAAGTGGTGGCCGAGCGCGATCTTGTTGCAGCCGTACTCCCGTGCTTTTGCATAGAGGTGCCCGCGGCGCATCTTCGCGCAGAGATAGCAGGGATTTTTCTCGACCGAGTCGGCCGCGGCGAAGATGTCGGAATCAAAGATCGTGACCGGGACGTTTAAAAGCGCGGCGTTCTCCTCGATCCTGCGCCGGTTCGCGGCGCTGTAGCCCGGGTCCATCACAAGGTACATGACCTCAAAGGGCACGGTCGTGTGGCGGTGGAGCTCCTGCATGAGCTTGGCGAGGAGCATCGAGTCCTTGCCGCCGGAGATGCAGACGGCGATCCTGTCGCCCTCCCGGATGAGCTCGTAGTGCTGCACCGCGTAGATGAAGGGGTTCCAGAGCTCCTTGCGGTATTTTTTGATGATGCTGCGCTCGGCGATCTCATAAGGGGCCAGTTCTCTTCCCATGTTTTTCTCCCTCTGCTGCCGCCGGCGGGCGGCCCCTCCCTGAGCTGCGGGAGGGAAAATGAATATGCCTCAGTCTTTCGCGCCGCCCTCGGGGGTCTGGCCCTCGTGGTAGGCGTTCGTGTGCACGTCGATGAAGCGGGCCTTGAGCTTGTCGTAGAGGATCCGCTGCGAGCCGTAGAGTCCGCTGTAGCCCGAGAGCACGAAGCTTAAGGCGCAGGCGAGCGCGTAGAAGAGCAGGCCCTCGGACCCGAAGAGCTCAAGCGCGAGGAAGATCGAGGCGAGCGGACAGTTGACCGCGCCGCAGAAGACCGCGACGAGACCGAGCGCCGCCGCAAAGCCCGGCTCAAGACCGAGCCAGGGCCCCGCGAGGCAGCCGAAGGTCGCGCCGACGAAGAACGAGGGCACGACCTCGCCGCCCTTGAAGCCGGCGCCGAGCGTGATGGCAGTGAATAAAAGCTTTAATAAAAAGGCGAGCGGCGCGGTTTGGCCCTCTTCGATCGCGCGGGCGATCACGTTCATGCCGGCGCCGTTATAGTCCCGCGTGCCGACGAGGAGCGTCAGCGCGATCAGCACGAGGCCGCCCGCGGCCGCGCGGATATAGGGGTTCGGCAGGTAATGCGCGAGCAGATGCTCGGTCATGTGGATGACCTCGCAGAAGAGCACGGACAAGAGCGCGCACAACAGCGAGAGCGCCGCAACGGCCAGAAGCGCCGGAAGCGAGAGCGCGGGGACGCTGACTTCAAAGTGCTCCGGCGCGATGCCTAAAAGATGCGTGACGCCGAAGGCGGTCAGTGACGCGGTCAGGCAGGGCAAGAGCGCCGCGTGGTAGATGAGCCCGACGCTGATGACCTCGAGCGCAAAGACCGTCGCCGCGAGCGGCGTGCCGAAAAGCGCCGTGAAGAAGGCCGCCATGCCGATCATCGTCGCTGTGCGCATGTCGCGGTCGTCGAGATGCAGAAGCCAACCGGCGGTGTAGCCGAGCGCTCCGCCCATCTGCAGCG
>CAMNAE010000191.1 GCA_946530565.1 uncultured Oscillibacter sp. | reverse complement strand
ATGAAATGATAGAAGCTGCCGATCGCGTTGGAGCCGCCGCCGACGCAGGCGAGCACCGCGTCCGGGAGCCGCCCCTCCTTTTCGAGGATCTGCGCCCGGATCTCCCGCGAGATGACCGCCTGGAAGTCGCGCACGATCGTCGGGAAGGGGTGCGGGCCCATGACCGAACCGAGGCAGTAGTGCGTGTCGGAGATCCGGCTCGTCCACTCGCGCATCGCCTCGGAGACCGCGTCCTTCAGGGTACCGGTGCCGGAGGTCACCGGGACCACCTCGGCGCCGAGCAGCCGCATGCGGTAGACATTGAGCGCCTGGCGCCGCGTGTCCTCCTCGCCCATGAACACGACGCAGTCCATACCGAAGAGCGCCGCGGCGGTCGCGGCCGCGACGCCGTGCTGCCCCGCGCCGGTCTCGGCGATGAGGCGGGTCTTGCCCATCTTCTTTGCGAGCAGCGCCTGACCCAGCACGTTGTTGATCTTGTGCGCGCCCGTGTGGTTCAGGTCCTCGCGCTTTAAGTAGATCTTCGCGCCGCCGAGCGCCTCGGTCATCCTGCGCGCGAAGTAGAGCCGTGAGGGCCGGCCCGCGTAGTCGTTGAAGAGCTCCGAAAGCTCACGGTTGAAGTCCGGATCGTCTTTATAGTGCTCGTAGGCCGCCTCGAGCTCGATCACGGCGTTCATGAGCGTCTCGGGGATGTACTGCCCGCCGTGGATGCCGAAGCGCCCCTTTGGATTGGTCATATGCTGCCGTCTTCCTTTCTGACCGCGGCGACGAAGGCCGCCATTTTTTCACTGTCCTTGTATCCGCCTGTCTCGATGCCGGAGCTCACGTCCACGCCGAAGGGCCGAAGGCGCCGGATCGCGTCCGCGACGTTTTCAGGGTCGAGTCCGCCCGCGAGCAGGTACGGCCGGCGGACGCCTGTGAGCAGATCCCAGTCGAAGGCGGTGCCGGAGCCCGCGCCGGCGTCGAAGAGCAGGAGCTCCGCGCGGCTCTTTTCCGCCGCGCGCAGGTCCTCGGCGCCCCTGACCCGCAGCGCGCGGATGACCGGCTTCGACGTAAAACAGCGGAGCTGCGCGAGATAGGCCTCGTCCTCATGGCCGTGGAGCTGTGCAAGGTCGATGACGCCGCGGCTTAAAAGCGCCGAGACCTCGCAGATCGCCGCGTCGACGAAGACCCCGACCGCTTTGATCCCCGGATCGAGCCGCTCTTTCAGTGCCGCCGCCTGCTCGAAACTTACACGCCGGCGGCTGCCGGGCGCGAAGACGAAGCCGACATAGTCCGGCCGCAGCGCGTTCGCAGCCGCGATGTCCTCATTGCGCGTGAGCCCGCAGAGCTTGATCCTCGTCATAAAAGCCCCCTGAGCTCCCGGAGCTTCGCCGCCTTGTCCGGCGCGCGCATGAGCGCCTCGCCGACGAGCAGCGCGTCGGCGCCGACCGCCTCGAGCGCGGCGACGTCCGCGCGCGTTTGGACCCCGCTCTCGGCGACGAAGAGCACGTTTGGCGGGATATGTTCCCGGAGATGCCGGCTCAGGGAAGGATCCACGGTAAAATCCTTCAGATTCCGGTTGTTGACACCGATCACGCGCGCGCCGGCGTCAAGCGCGCGCTTGACCTCCTGCTCGTCGTGCGCCTCGACGAGCGCCGAGAGGCCGAGGGAATCCGCGAGCGCGAGGAAGCTCCGGAGCGTCTCGTCGTCAAGAAGGCTCACGATCAGGAGCACCGCCGCGGCGCCGAATAAACGCGCCTCAAAGATCATATACGGGTCGACCGTGAAGTCCTTGCGAAGGCAGGGTGTGCGTATCTCCGAGGCGATCTCGGAGAGATATTCGTCGCGGCCGAGGAACCACTTCGGCTCGGTCAGGACCGAGACCGCGTCCGCCCCCGCCGCCTCATAGTCACGCGCGATCGCGAGATACGGAAAGTCCGGCGCGATGAGCCCCTTCGAGGGCGAGGCCTTTTTGCACTCGCAGATGAACGCGAGCCCCGGCCCTTTGAGGGCCTTTTCAAAGGCGAAGTCCGGGCTTTTGACACCGAGTGCCATCTCCCGCAGCTTATCGATCGGGACACGGCTCTTTTTTTCTTCGCAGCGCGCGCGGGCATGGGCTGCGAGCTGCTCAAGGATCGTCGTCATGGTTCCGCCTCCGGCCGGTTGCTGACCTCGATCAGCTTTTCAAGCGTCGCGCGCGCGGCGCCGGAGTCGATCAGCTGCGCCGCGAGCGCGATGCCCTCCTGCATCGACGCGGCCCTGCCCGCGATGTAAAGTGACGCGCCGGCGTTTAAGAGCACGGCACTGCGCTTGGCACCCGGCTCACCGCTCAGGATCGCGCGGGTGATCGCGGCGTTTTCCTGCGGGGTGCCGCCGCGGAGCTCCTCTTTGGCACAGCGCTTAAAGCCGAAGTCCTCGGGCGTGATCGTATAGGTCTTGTACCAGCCCTCGCGGATCTCGCACACGCGGGTCGGCGCGCTCATGGAGATCTCGTCGAGCTTGTCCTGCCCGTAGACGACCATGCCGTGCCTGACGCCCAGGCTGATCAGCACGCGCGCGAGCGGCTCGACAAGGTAGTCGTCGTAGACGCCGAGGAGCTGCATCGTCGGGCTGCCGGGGTTCGTGAGCGGCCCCAGGATATTGAACACCGTGCGGAAGCCGAGCTCGCGGCGGATCGCGCCGACATAGCGCATCGACGTGTGGTATTTCTGGGCGAAGAAGAAGCACATGCCCACCTCGCGCAGAAGCTCGCGGCAGCGCTCCGGGCTCTGGGAGATGTTGACGCCGAGCGCCTCGAGGCAGTCGGCGGTACCGCAGAGCGAGGACGCGGCGCGGTTGCCGTGCTTGGCGACCTTGACGCCGCCGGCGGCCGCGACGAGCGCCGAGGTCGTGGAGATGTTGAAGCTCCCGGCGTTGTCGCCGCCGGTGCCGACGATCTCGAAGAGCTCGAGCCCCGTCTCGACCTTCGTCGCGTGGTCGCGCATGGCCGCCGCGCAGCCGGCGATCTCGTCGGTCGTCTCGGCGCGGGCGCTCTTGGTCGAAAGTGCCGCCAGAAACGCGGCGTTCTGCGTGGCCGAGGTCTCGCCGCTCATGATCTCGTTCATGACGGTATAGGCCTCCTGATAGCTGAGATCCTCTTTGTTTACGATTTTAACGATTGCTTCTTTGATCATGGCGCATCTCTCCTTTGATGAATGATTGCAGCATCTCTGTGCCGTTCGGGGTCAGTATGGATTCCGGGTGGAACTGCAGGCCGTAGACCGGATATGTCCGGTGCTGCACGGCCATCACCGTGCCGTCGTCGGCGCGGGCGGTCACTTTGAGCTCACGGGGGAGCGTGCGCTCGTCGAGCGCGAGGGAGTGATAGCGCGCGACCGGCGCTTCGGGTGGACAGGCGCGAAAGAGCGGACAGGCCGGGTCGAAGCGCACGCGGGACTGCTTGCCGTGCATGAGCGTTTTGGCGTAGGTGATGACGCCGCCGTAAGCCGCGCAGATCGCCTGATGCCCGAGACAGACGCCGAGGATCGGGATCTCCGGGCCAAGCGCGCGCACGCATTCGATGATGACGCCCGCGTTCTCCGGCCGCCCGGGGCCCGGCGAGAGCACGATGCGCTCCGGATGCAGCTCGCGGATATCGGAAACGCCCAGCTCGTCGTTGCGGATGACGCGGATGTCCGGCTCGATCTCGCCGATGAGCTGATAGAGATTGTAGGAAAAGCTGTCGTAATTGTCGATCAGAAGGATCATCGCGCGTCCTCCTCCCCCGCCGCCTCCAGCGCCCGCAGTACGGCGCGGGCCTTGTTGAGGCACTCCTCGTATTCCTTATCCGGCACCGAGTCGGCGACGATCCCGGCGCCGCTGCGCACATACACGCGGCCGTCTTTCCGATAGGCGATGCGGATCGCGATGCAGGTGTCCATGTTCCCGGCAAAATCGATGTAGCCGATCGCGCCGCCGTAGATGCCGCGCTTGCTGTTCTCGAGCGCGGCGATCAGCTGGCAGGCGCGGATCTTCGGCGCGCCCGTGAGCGTCCCCGCC
>CAMNAE010000190.1 GCA_946530565.1 uncultured Oscillibacter sp. | reverse complement strand
GCCTTCGGCTTCGTGTTCTCGAACGAGGCGAAGGGCCGCGGGCTGGACGATGAGGAATTCATCGCGATGCTCTACTACATGATGCTCGACCGTGAGCCGGACGAGGCGGGCCTTGCGAACTGGGTAAACGCCCTGCAGCAGAACACCGCGGCTGAGATCGCCTATGACCAGGCCTTTGAGACCGGCCGCAGTGAGGCCGACGCGATCGACCAGACGCGGCAGAACATCTACGCGACCTTTGCGCAGAGCGCTGAATTTGCGCTGATGTGCAATAACTTCGGGTTCTGAGGGACCCCTCAGGCGCTTCGCGCCAGCCCCCCTTTCAGGGGGGCCTATGCCCTCCCACAGCCTTGTCACCCTGAGCGTCAGCGAAGGATCTGTAGGTAGAAGAACGGTGTACGGGTTCGAACATCGTGCGGTAAACGAAAGATCCTTCGTCGCCAAGGCTCCTCAGGATGACAGAAGAGGCATGATGATTGCAGCATACATCAGGCAATAGACGCCTGCAAAAAGGACGGCGCTCCTTACCCAACCAACCGGTGGGGCAAAGAGCGCCGTCCCTTTTTGCATTCCGCGGCCTTTTTGTTTCCCCTTTGACTCTTGCGCGCGCGGGGCTTTGCGGCTATAATACGATTGTATTGTTATCCGATGGCACGGGAGGTGCGTTTTGAACATGGCAATGGAGACATTGACGCTCTCGGCGCTTCTGGGAAAAGAACGGGAGCGGACACTGCAGGAGCTTACACGCGCGCGGACGCCGGAGAAGGCCGAGCAGGTGCTGCGGGCGCTTCTGGAGCGGCTGCATTTCGGCTACGCCGAGGGCGCGAAGAGTGAGGAGGCGCGCACGCTGGCCTCGGCCATGCTCGCCTCCGCCGGAACGCTTGCCGGGCTGCTTCTTTGCTTCGGCGAGGTCAGGGTCTGGGAGCGCGGCGGGAGTGAGGCGGCAAAGCGGCACTTAAGCCCGCTCGGCATCATCTTTATACTGCCCGGCGTCGCGGCGGTGCTCTTCGCCTGCTACGCGGCGCTCGGCTATGACTATACGCGCATCAGCCCCAAGGGCGCGGGGATCCTGGCCGCAGGCATGCTTTTGGTCCTGCTCGGCGGCTTCATCCTGCGCGGCAGGGCGCCCGCGGCGCAGAAAAAAGAGCAGATGACCGAGGTCTTCATCGACCCGGAGGCGACCTTCCGGACGCTGAGTGCCGCGGTCCTGGTGATGGACCGGGAGCTCGCAGAGAGCGCCGCGCGCGCCGAGGAAAAGTCCGCACGGGAGGCGGACGACGAGCGCAGAGCGCTGGGGCCCGAGATCATGGGGCTCTTCGGCGCGCTTCTGGAGGCCGAGGCGAGCGAGGACGGAGAGCTCGCGCTCGCGCGCGTGCAGGACGTGCGGCATTACCTTCATACCCACGGGATCCGTGCCGTCGACTACGGCACTGACACGGCCCGCTATTTCGACGTGCTCCCCGGCGAGACGACGCGCACGGTGCGTCCGGCGCTCCTTGCCGGCGGCGAGCTGTTGTCCCGCGGCCTTGCCACAGGAGGGGCTTAACGTATGGAGTGGTTTTTCGGATTTGACCTGGGCGACGCCGAGAGCGCGGTCGCCCGGCTGGAAAAGAGTTCTCAGGACGAGCCGGAGGTGCTCGAGATCGCCGGGAGCCGCAGCTTCATCACGGCCTGCGCGCAGACGGCGAACGGCGAGCTGCTGCTCGGTGAAAAGGCCTGCTACCAGGCCCAGGCCCTCTCACGCTGCCTGCGCTTCAAAAGCCGCTTTCTGACCGATCCCGCCTCCGAGACCGATACGCGCACCTTTGCCGGCGCGGTCATCGGCGCACTGAAGGCGGCGGGCGCGATCCCGTCTGACGGCGAGAGCCTTTTTTACATCGGCTGTCCGGCGGGCTGGGACGCCCGCACGCGCGAGCGCTACCGGAGCATTTTTGAAAAGTGCGGCTACCCGCCCGCCCGGATCGTCTCGGAGTCCCGCGCGGCGATGGTCAGCGCCTGCCAGAGCCGGCACCTGCAGGTGGGCTACGATATTTTGTCCAAGCCGGTGCTCGTCGTCGACATCGGCTCATCGACGACGGACTTTGCCTACATCTGCGGCGGCCGCGAGGTCGAGATGCAGACGGCCGGCGAGGTCGCGCTCGGCGGCGGGCTCATGGACGAGCTCCTTTTGGAGCAGGCTCTTTCCAAAAGCGGCGACGCGCCGGCGCTCAAAAAGGCCTTTCAGGCGAGTGAGCCCTGGCGCAGCTACTGCGAGTTCGCGGCGCGGCGCCTGAAAGAAAAATACTTTTCCGACGAGGCCTACTGGTCCGAGCGCGGCTGCCGCGAGAGCGTGCGCGTGCACTTCGGCTGGCGGCCGCTCAAGCTCGAGCTCCGGCTCGACAAGGCGGGCGCGGAGCAGCTCCTCGACGGCCCCTGCGCCGCGCTCGGCGGCAGGAGCTTCCACGAGGTCTTCGCCGCCTCGCTCGCGAACGTACGCGCGGGGATCGACGGCGCGCAGCCGGAGCTGATCTTTTTGACCGGCGGCGTCTCACGCATGCCGGCCATTCGCGCCTGGTGCGAGGAGGCCTTCCCCGAGGCGATCGTGATCTCGAGCCTTGAGCCGGAGTTCTCGGTCGCGCGGGGCCTTGCCTGGAGCGGCCGCATCGACGCCGAGACGCGCTCGTTCCGCGCCGAGCTCAGGGATCTGATCGCATCGAGCGCCGTCGAGGACATCGTGAGCGCGAACGTCGGCTCGCTCTACCGCAGTGTGGTCGACGCGCTCGTGGAGCCGATCTTAAAAGAGGTCGCGCTGCCGGTCTTCGATCGCTGGCGCTCCGGGGAAATCCGGCGCCTGAAGGACGCCGACGGTCTGCTCCAAAGCGGCATCGCGGATTATATCCGCTCAGAGGCGGCCTCCGAAAAGCTCGTCGGGCCGATCACGCAGTGGCTGCGTCCGGTCGCCGAGGGGCTCGAGGAGAAGACGATGCCGATCTGCGTGAAGCATCACATCCCCTACCGGGCGCTCTCGTTGAACTCCTGGCTCGCGCCGGCCGATCTCGACATCCGGGTCGAGGCGAAAAACGTCTTCGCTGTCGGCGAGCTCACGTGGCTGATCGACTCGATCATCTCGGTCATCGTCGGACTCATCTGCGGCGGCGGCGGCATCGCGCTGATCTCCGGCGGCCCGGCGGGCATCCTCGCGGGCATGAGCGCGTCGCTTTTGGTGCTGCTGCTCGGCAAAGAGCAGATGGAGGAGGCGCTGCTCGGCGCCGACATCCCGGTGCCGCTCAGGAAGCTCGTGCCGAAGGGCGCGTTCCAGAGCCGCATGGACTCTTTGAGCGCCGCGGTCAAGCGCAGCTTCTATGAGAGCCTTGAAAAGGACAAGAACGATGAGATCACCAGCCGCATGACGGAGGAGATCTCGGCGCAGATCGAGCACTGCCTCACGCGCATGGCCGAGATCGTGGAGATCCCGCTCGGGTAATTTTCATAATTTTTTGTTATATTTGAAACAAATAATACAGACAGGAGACATATCCATTGGAACAACGGATCGGAATCGAACGGCTGGAGCAGGCCGTGAACATCTTCGGCTCATTTGACGAGAACATCCGGCTTTTGGAAAAGGAGTGCAATGTCACGGTATTGAACCGCGACGGGGAACTGCATGTGAACGGGGAGCCCGAGGAGGTCATGACCGCCTGCAAGGCGATCCAGGCGCTTTTGACGCTCTCATCCCGCGGGGAGCCGTTGGGCGAGCAGAATGTTCGCTACGTGCTCTCGCTCGTGCGCGCGGGGCGTGAGGAGAAGATCTCGGAGCTGACCGGCGACGTATTGTGCATCAGCGCCAAAGGCCGCCCGATCAAGCCCAAGACGATCGGCCAGCGGGACTACATCGCCTCCGTGCTGAAAAACACGGTCACGATCGGCGTCGGCCCGGCCGGCACCGGCAAAACGTACCTGGCCGTCGCGGCGGCCGTGCAGGCCTTCCGCGACAAGCAGGTCAACCGCATCATCCTGACCCGCCCGGCGGGCGAGGCC
>CAMNAE010000189.1 GCA_946530565.1 uncultured Oscillibacter sp. | reverse complement strand
AAGAAGAGATCCCCGCAGGTATAGCCCGTGAGTCCGAGCTCAGGCAGCACGAGCAGCTTCGCCCCGCCCTTCTCGGCGGCTCGCATCATGGTAAAGGTCTGCTCGGCATTGAAATGGCAGTCGCCAAGGCGCAGCTTCGGGGTCCCGCAGGCCACGCCGATAAATCCATCGCGCATGTAAGATTCCTCCTGTTCGCAAAGATCAACTGTTGTTTATTTTACACCCCCGCGCCCGAATTGGCAAGGGCGCGGGGGTATTCAGGTGCACAAAAAAGCCCGCTTCGGTCGAAAGCGGGCTTTTTTGCTGTGTGTTTTTAGGAGGGAGAAAAAGCATCGGGCTGGGAGGACCCTTTGCATGGTCTTAAGATACCAGCAAAATTTTGCGAAATTATGTGAAAGAAATGAACAGATTGTAAAGATGTGACCGTCTGAGTGGAAATTTCTGTATTTACACAAATTTTCGGCTCTCAGCTACGGCCAGGGCGTCGCAGCGCTCGTTGTAGGGGTGCTGCGCGTGGCCCTTGACCCAGTGGTACTCAATGCTGTGCTTTGCGCAGAGCGTGAGCAGTTCTTCCCACAGATCCGGGTTCAGTGCCCGGTCGGTCTTGTTGCGCATCCAGCCCTTGCTTCTCCATTTCACGGCCCAGCCCTTTTCGAGCGCGTCGAGCACGTACTTGGAATCGCTCCAGAGCGCGACACGGCAGGGCTCGCGCAGGGCCTTCAAGCCCTCGATCACCGCGGTGAGCTCCATGCGGTTGTTGGTCGTGGCTTTTTCGCCGCCGGATAAGACCTTTTCATGCGCCCCGTAGACAAGGATCGCCGCCCAGCCGCCGGGTCCCGGATTTCCGGAGCAGGCGCCGTCGGTATAGAGCGCGATCTCCTTCATGCCCTCAGTCTCAGGCATCGCTCTCGCCGCTCTCCGGTGCCGCCGAAGCATCAGGATCCGCCGCGGTCTCGGTCTCGGGCGTAGTCTCTTCGTTCAAGACCTCTGCCTCTTCGCCGGCAGCTGTAGAGTCAGATGCCTCCTCGTGCTCGGTGAGCGCCATGGAGACGACGCGGTCGGTCTCGTCCTTCAGGCGCATCAATATCACGCCCTGGGCGCTGCGTCCGGTCTCTTTGATCAGCGCGACCGGGGTACGGATGATGATGCCGCCCTCGGTGACGAGGATCAGGTCCTCGGAGCCGTCGACGCTCTTGAGTCCGATCAGCTTGCCGGTCTTTTCGGTCACGTTGTAGTTCTTCATGCCCATGCCGCCGCGGCTGTGCTCGGCGTAGGCCGTCGCATCGGTGCGCTTGCCGAAGCCGTGCTCGGTCACGCTCAGAAGGTAATGCCCCTCCTCTGCCGTGACCGCGCCGATGACCTTGTCGCCATCGCGCAGCGAGATGCCGCGAACGCCTGCGGCGATGCGGCCCATCACGCGCACGTCGTTCTCATCGAAGCAGTTGGCGTAGCCATTCTGTGTCGCGATGAAGACCTTCTTCGTCCCGTCGGTCTCAAAGACCGAGATGAGCCGGTCGCCCTCACGAAGATCGATGACGCGCAGGCCGTTGTTGCGAAGATGCTTCAAAGAGCTCACGCTGAGCCTCTTGACCGTGCCGCGCTCGGTGGTCATGAAGAGATTGAGCGACTCGTCGTCGATCGAGCGGGTGTGGACGACGGCCTGGACCTTTTCGCCGGACTCGATCTGCAGGATATTCACGAGGTTCGTGCCCTTGGCGGCCTTGCCGGACTCGGGGATGTGATAGCCCTTCTTGCGGAAGACACGGCCGGCGTCGGTGAAGAAGAGCAGATAGTCGTGCGTCGAGGCCGTGAAGACATCGACGACGGAGTCCTCCTCGCGGGTCGTGATGCCCTTCTTGCCCATGCCGCCGCGGCCTTGGGCGTTATACTCGCTCAGCGGCGTGCGCTTGATGTAGCCGGCCTGAGTCAGTGTGAAGACGCAGGTCTCCTCGTCGATCAGATCCTCGATGTCGATCTCGTCCTCGATCTCCTGGATCTCGGTGAGGCGGTCGTCGCCGAACTTGTCGGCGATGGCCTGCAGCTCATCTTTCAGGATCGAGCAGACGAGGGAATCGTCGGAGAGCACCTGCTGATAATAGCGGATCTTCTCTTCGAGCTCCTCGTACTCGGCCTGGAGCTTTTCCCGGTCGAGACCCTGCAGAGCCCTGAGGCGCATGTCGAGGATCGCCTGGGCCTGGACCTCGTCGAGCCCGAAGCGCTGCATGAGGTTCTCGCGCGCGTTGTCGTAGCTCGAGCGGATGATGCGGATGACCTCGTCGATGTTGTCCTGCGCGATCAGCAGACCCTCGAGCAGATGCGCGCGCTCCTGTGCCTTTTTGAGGTCAAAACGCGTACGGCGGACGATGATCTCTTTCTGGAAAGTGAGATACTCATCGATGATGTGGCGCAGGGACAAAATGCGCGGCTGCTTCTGGTCGTCGACGAGCGCGAGCATATTGATCGAAAAGCTCGTCTGAAGCTGGCTCTGCGCAAAGAGGCGGTTCAGCACGACCTGCGGATTCGCGTCTCGCTTGAGCTCGATGACGATGCGCATGCCGTTGCGGTCGGTCTCGTCGCGAAGATCCGAGATGCCCTCGAGCTTTTTGTCCTTGACCTGATCTGCGATATTGCGGATCAGCTGGCGCTTGTTCACCTGATAGGGAAGCTCCGTGATGATGATGCGCGTGCGGTCTTTGTTCTTGCCGTATTCCTCAAACTCGTGCCGCGCGCGCAGTACGACGCGGCCGCGGCCGGTCGCGTAGGCGGCACGTATGCCGCTGCGGCCCATGATGATCGCGCGGGTCGGGAAGTCCGGGCCCTTGACGTGCTGCATGAGGTCGGCGAGCGTCGCGTCGGGGTTGTCGAGCACGCAGATGCACGCGCCGATGACCTCGCGCAGGTTGTGCGGGGGGATGTTCGTCGCCATGCCGACGGCGATGCCGCTCGAGCCGTTTACGAGCAGGTTCGGGAAACGCGAGGGCAGCACGCGGGGCTCCTTGCGGCTCTCATCGAAGTTCGGATCCCAGTTGACGGTGTCCTTGTTGATGTCGCGGAGCATCTCGTCGGAGATCTTCGAGAGCCGTGCCTCGGTGTATCGATAGGCTGCCGGGGGATCGCCGTCGACGGAGCCGAAGTTGCCGTGGCCGTCGACGAGCATATAGCGCATCGAGAAGTTCTGCGCAAGGCGCACCATCGCGTCGTAGACCGACGCGTCGCCGTGCGGATGGTACTTGCCGAGCACGTCGCCGACGCAGGTGGCGGATTTCTTGAAGGGTTTGTCGCTCGTGAGCCCGTCCTCATACATCGCGTACAGGATGCGCCGGTGCACGGGCTTCAATCCGTCGCGCACGTCGGGCAAGGCGCGGCCCACGATGACGCTCATCGCGTATTCGATATAGCTCGTCTGCATCTCGCGCACGAGCTCGTTTTCGGTGATGGCCTGATCCGGGAAGGCGATGTCCTCCGGCCGATAATCTCTGTTGTGTGCCAAGATGACGCCTCCTTAATAGTCCAGATTCACAACGTAGCGGGCGTTCTGTTCGATCCATTCCTTGCGCGGCTCGACCTGCTCGCCCATGAGGATCGTGAAGACACGGTCCGCCTGTACGGCGTCGTCGAGCGTGATGCGCCGCAGTGTGCGCTTTTCGGGATCCATCGTCGTCTCCCAGAGCTCGTGCGGGTCCATTTCGCCGAGGCCCTTGAAGCGGCTGATGTCGATCTTCGCGTCGGGGTTGCCCGCGCGCATCTCCGCGCTTACGCGGTCGCGCTCCTCGTCGGAGTACGCGACGCGCTGCTGCTTGCCGCGGATCAGCTTATAGAGCGGCGGCACGGCGGAGTAGACATAGCCCCGCTCGATCAGCGGCCGCATATAGCGGAAGAAGAAGGTCAGCAGCAGCGTTCTGATATGCGCGCCGTCGACATCGGCATCGGCCATGACGATGATCTTGTGATAGCGCAGGCGGTCGATGTTGAACTCCGAGCCGATGCCCGTGCCGAGCGCAAGGATCATCGGATAGAGCTTGT
>CAMNAE010000188.1 GCA_946530565.1 uncultured Oscillibacter sp. | reverse complement strand
GCGATCGGGCCCAGCAGCGCCGGGGCGAGTAGGGAGGCGGTGAAGATGGCCGTGGGGCCGTCGGCGCCGCCGATGATGCCGATCGAGCCGGCCTCGGGCCCCGTGAAGAAGCCGGAGAGGCGGCAGCCTGCGTAGGTGACGAAGATGCCGAGCTGCGCCGCCGCGCCGAGGAGCAGGCTCTTCGGGTTCGCGATCAGCGGGCCGAAGTCGGTCATCGCGCCGACGCCCATGAAAATGAGGCAGGGGTAGATGCCGAGCTTGATGCCGAGGTACAATATATCGATGAGACCGGGCGTGATCGACTGCCCCACCGTGACCGATGCGAGCACGTTGGCGTTCACGCCGAGCGTTGCCATCTCATTTAAAAATTCCGGGGTGACCACAGCGCCGCCGAGAAGATCCCAGTGGACGTGCCCGCCGGCAAAGAAGATCTCGTGGTACATGTTCGCGCCGGGCAGGTTCGTCATGAGCATGCCGAAGGCGATCGTGACCATCAGCAGCGGCTCAAACTTCCTGCCGATGCCGAGATACAGAAGAAAGCAGGCGATCGCGAGCATGATGAGATTCCGCCAGCCGCCGTTTATGAGCAGATAGAAGCCGGTGTCCTGGATGAAAATCAGAATCGCTTGCATGGCAGTTCCTCCATGCCCTCACTGCAGCACGCAGAGCAGCGTATCGGCCTCCACGGCCGTGCCGGGCGTGACGGCGAGAGATGCGACCGTGCCGTCGGACGGCGCCATGATCTCGTTTTCCATCTTCATGGCCTCGAGGATCATCAGCACGTCGCCGCGCTTCACGGCCGCGCCGGCGCTGACATTCACCTTCAGGATCGTGCCGGGCATCGGGGACTTGATGGGCGTGCCGCCGGCGGGCGCCGCGGCAGCAGGAGCCGGCGCAGGCGCCGCAGCGGGCGCGGGTGCCGCGGCGGCCGCGGGGGCGGCGCCGGTCATGGGCTCGACGGTGACCTCGTAGGCAACGCCGTTGACGGTGACTTTATACTGTTTCATGGTGATCATTCCTTTCGATCATGTTTGATAGCGGGATCCGGCGGGGCGACGGAAGCGGAGCGGGCGCCGCAGCAATGCGGGCGTTCCTGCCTGTGCGGGCGGCGCGGAGCTTCCTTTTTCAGTTCAGGCGCCGGATGGAGTGGATGCGAAGACCGGTGACGTCGGTGCCGAGCTCCTCGGCCAGCGCCGCGGCGATCGCGGCGACGGTGGGCGCGTCGAGCGCGGGAGCAGCCTGCGCGGCCGGGGCTGTCTGCGCGGCCGGGGCGGCGGGCGCCTCGCGGTGCAGGATCTTTCCCATCAGCGCGGTGATCGCGATCAGGCAGATCAGGCCGAAGAACACCGTGCCCATGCCCATCAGGACCACAAAGGGAATCGAATAATCCATCCTCGTCCTCCTCTCTTGCGGATTGGTATTGGATATACTATAGCACAGGTTTTGCGTAAATGCTACGTTTGTTTTTTCTTTAACGGGGTAAATCGACAAAATCGCCCCGACCGTCAGTCGAGGCGGGGGGAGATCCTTTCAAGCCCATGAGGGGCCTTGCAAGCCTTCAAGGAGAAGGCCCGCAGGAGCGCGGACTTTAATGGCTTCTCCTCGAGGAGAAGCTGTCTGCCCGAAGGGCAGACTGATGAGGTGTACGAACGGAGCGAAACGCTCCGTTTCGCCGCAGCGGCGGAAAGACACCTCATCCGTCGCGGCTGACGCCGCGCCACCTTCCCCTCAAGGGGAAGGCTATTGAGGACGCGCCCTGAGTCAATGGGGACGGTTCTGTTTGACTCATTCGAAGATGATCTTCCGCAGCGCCGCGGCGTCCTCCGCGATCCGCTCGGCGCCGTTTTCGAGCAGGCTCTCCCGGCTCCGGTAGCCCCAGGTCACACCGCAGGAGGGGAGAGTAGCGTTCTGCGCGGTCTGCATGTCCGTCCCGCTGTCGCCGACGTAGAGCGTATCTGCTTTTTCGGTCCCGAGCGCCGCGAGCACGGGCGAAAGGCCAGTCGGATCCGGCTTTGTCGGCATGTCCGGCAGCTTCCCGCGCACGATCGTAAAGACCGGCGGCAGGAGCGTTTCGATGATGAGCCGCGTGAGATCGTCGGCCTTGTTCGAAAACACCGCGCATTTGACGCCGCGCGCGTGCACTTCGGTGAGCAGCTCCGGGATCCCGGGGTAGGGGCGCGTCAAGTCCGTGCAGTGGTCGCGATAGTCGGCAAGAAAGGCGCTCAGCACGGCGGCGCGCTCAGCGTCCGTCAGCTCCTGCGGCGAAAAGCGGGCGACGAGATTTGCCATCCCGTGCCCGACCATGGCGGCAAATTCCGCGTTCGTGTATGTCTGCCAGGAGCGCGCTGCGCAGATCCGGTTCCCGGAGGCGCAGAGGTCGGCGATCGTATCGAGCAGCGTCCCGTCAAGGTCGAAGATTACGGCTTGAAACATGGTTTCATGATCCTCTTTTCCATAAAAGCTGCCCCCATTGTAGCACCCGCGGCCCCGATCATCAAGACCGCAAAAAACCCGCCGCCTCAAAAAGAGGCGGCGGGTGGCAGAGAATGAGACAAACAGAACCGTCCCTGTTGACTCACAGGATGGCAAAGCATAAACCAGCTTGTCATCCTGAGGAGCGCAAGCGACGAAGGATCTTTCGATCGACGCACGATGTGGAGCGAAGAACACCGTGCGTCTGCCGAAAGATCCTTCGCTGCGCTCAGGATGACAGAGGGGGATTACAACTCAGGATGACAAGGAAGCTTTTCTCTGACTCACTCAGAACCCGAAGTTGGCGATCATCAGTCCGAACTCCTCGCTTTGGGCGAAGGTCGCGTAGATGTTCTGCCGCGTCTGGTCGATCGCGTCGGCCTCGCTTCTTCCGGTCTGGAAGGCTGCGTCATAGGCGATCTCGGCGGCGGTATTCTGCCGCAGGGCGGAGACCCAGTTGGCAAGGCCGTCCGCGTCCGGCTCGCGGTCGAGCATCATTTTGTAGAGCATCGTGATGAAGGCCTCATCGTTCAGCGCCCGGTCCTTCGCCTCGTCTGAGAAGATGAAGCCGAAGGCCACCCGCTCAGGCGTGAGGTCCTGCGTGAGAAGATGCTCGCACCAGCCGTTGAGTCCGTCCTCGTCGGCAGGCCGCCCGAGTGCGAGCGTGTAGCAGCGCTCCACGAAGCGGGTGATGTTGCTGTTCTGGTCACGCGCGGAGAGCTCGATCGTGCCGGCGCTCAGGCCGTAAGTATCGCAGATGGCGTTGAACTCATCGCTCGCCACGAACTCCGCCACGAGCTTTGTCGTGGAGTAGCCGTCCGCGAGCATCGCCGTCCAGTTTGCCACCTCGTCCTCATCCGGTTCGCGCGAGAGCATCGCCTGATAGCACAGCGCAACGGTCTGCGCGTCCGTGAGTCCGCGCGAGAGATACTCCTCGGAGCGGAAGAAATCGCGGATGATCCCGCCCGCGGAGGCGCCGCCGGCGAGCTCGGCATTCCAGTGGGCGATGCCGTCCTCGTCGCCCGCACGGCCGAGGATCAGCCGGTAGGCGCGTTCCACATAGGTCTCCTCGTGCCCGGTCGGGGGGATCGGGCGGGTCTCGAAAGCGTCGCAGTTTGCGCAATAGCGGGTCTCTTCGCCGGCCTCGGTCTCGGTGGCGGGGGTGGTCACGACCCACTCGCCATAGACGTGGCTGAGCTTTTCAAGGGTCTTCGTCACGCGTGAAAGCTCTTCGTGGCACTCGGAGCAGTAGACGACCTCATCATAGCTGCCCGCCGCCTTGCAGGTGGCTGCCTTTTCGTTTTCATGGACAGCCGCCGCCGGAGTGTGCGCTTTTCTTTCGATCGCGGCAGGGGCGTCGATCTCGGTTTTGCCCGCGGCGTCGGCGAACATCCTGCCGCAGCCGGAGCAGAGCCAATAGCCTTCCGTGCCCGAAGCCTTGCAGGTCGCCGGGACGGCGTCGACCTTCGTCAGGCTGTGGACGTGGCTGAGCTTTTCGATCGTGCGGGTCTCGGTCTCGCCGCAGACCATGCAGAAGCGCTGCTCCACGCCCTC
>CAMNAE010000187.1 GCA_946530565.1 uncultured Oscillibacter sp. | reverse complement strand
TCAAAAGCCGAATCCTGGATGACGCGGACGCTTTCCGGGATCATGATCTCACGGAGCAGGGAACAACCCGAAAACGCGCGCGGCCCGATCGTCTTCATGCCCTCGGCGATCGTGACATACATGAGGCTTTCGCAGCGGGCGAAGGTGCCGGTGGGGATCTCCTGAACGCTGCCTGCGATCAGCGCGACCGTAAGGCTGTCACAGTCGGCAAAGACGGCGTCGCCCAGACGGACGACGTTCCGGGGGATGACAACGACTTCCAGCCAGTCGCAGTCCCGGAAGGCGCAGTCTCTGATGCGGGTCACGCTTTCGGGCAGCTCTGTGAGCTGCATGGGGCACTGGTAAAACGCGTAGCTTCCGACGGTCGTGATCCCCTCGTTGATCACCACGGACCAGATCTCGTCGTTATGCTCCGCCCAGGGCGCAGGGGTCGCGGGATCGTAATTCGGGATCTGCCCCTCGCCGCTGATCGTAAGAACGCCGTCGCTGTCCAGCTCCCAGCTAAGACCGCTGCCGAAGCTGCCGCTGTCGGTGATCTCCGCGGCCGCCGCCGAGACGGAAAAGAGCGCGATCAGAGCGACCATCAGGACCGATGCTGAAAGAAAACGTTTGAACTTGCCTTTGAACACAGGATGACCCCCTTCGTTTTCACGCGTGTGGCCTCAGATATGATATAAGATTATACAAAAATGTACGGGAAAAAGCAAGCATAAAGAGACAGGTCGACGGAACGGGCGAGCCGAAGCGGGCGGCGGGACGCTTGCGGCCGCGTCGAAAAACGGACGCATTTGATTGCCTTTATTGTATTTTTGTGCTAAACTAAGTCAGTAACAGGCAAACGAAACCACCTGGAAGGCGGGAGATCAATGAAGCGCATGTTCAAAAAACTGGCGGCCTTCACGCTCGCGGCACTGCTTTCAGTGCAGCTTTTGCCCGCGGCGGCGTTTGCGGTCGACGAAAAGGCGGCGGCTGTCGCAGCGGCGCAGGCGGAGACGGCGATCCGGGCGTCCGCAGCCGGCACGGGTCCGGTCGGTACGCTGCTTGCCGATACGGTCGATGCCGCGATCGCTAAGCAGCAGGTGCTCACGGCCGCGGACGACGGTATCACGGGTCTTGCGATCGAGGGCGGCAGCGCACACGTCACCTATCACGCGACGGTGCCGGCGCTCATCACGGTCGCGGTCTACGACGATAAGACCGGGGCCATGCTGACGAGTGCGATGACGGAGGCGGAAACAAGCGAGGAGGACACGACGCTCACGCTCGCGCTTTCGGACGTGCCCGCGTATTATACCGCGACGGCTTATCTGCTCGACGCCGAGACGTATCAGCCGCTTTGCGACCGCTATACGGACGCGCTCCACACGGAGGCGATGCAGGCGCTCGAGAATGCGACCGTCGCGAGCTTTGACCCGGAATATGTGCTGAACCTCGATGACGACGAGACGACGAACTTCGTCGTCTTCCGCGAGGGGACGCATGTGGTCGACTATGTCTCCGGCGCCAACGAGGTGACGGAGCTCGGCGGCGGGCGGTACCGCATCGATCACGCCGACGCAGAGCTGCGCGCGCTTGATGAGGGCGAGACGCTCGCGCTCGAGGGCCCGGACGGTATGGTCCTGCTGCTCGTCGTGAAGAGCATTTCCGTCTCCGGCGACAGCGTGACGATCGAGGAGGACACGGTTTCGGAGCTTTCCGACGTCTTCGAGGCGGTCAAGATCGAGGGCGGCCTCCGCCCCGGCGAGGCGCCTGAGGACGAGGCCGGACTCATGGCCGATCCCGAGAACGACATCGAAGACGGCATCACGGGCATCATCTCAAAAGATTTCTCGCTTGTGAACATACCGCTCGCCGGCAGCGGGGAGGGCGCCGGCGTCACGCTCAGCGCCGGCGGCACGGCGAAGCTGCTTGCCTATGTGAAGGTCTACCTCACGAAGGACGAGCAGTACGCCGAGGCGGTCATCACGCTCTACGGGCGGATCGACGTCTCGCTCTCGGGCAGGACCGGGCGCTTCTCACTCGATCTGTTCCCGGAGACGCTCGGTTTTTCCCCGGTCCCGGGCGTCTATCTCTCGGTCATGCCGGCGCTCGTGTTTGAGGCGGAGGGTGCATTCCGCCTCAACGCCGAATTCGAGGCGGCCGTCGGCGGGGCGTACACCGGCGAGCAGTTCGAAAACCGCAGCGAAAAGCCGCAGTTCAAAAAGCCCCACATCACGGCCGAGGGCGAGGTCTTCGCCGGCTTCTCGCTCACGCCGCAGGCAAAGGTCCTGAGCGACAAGATCGGCGCGATCAAACTTACCGGGCAGTTCGGCTTCACCGGCGACTTCACGATGGAAAAGGACCCGACCGACAAGCGCCACGCCTGTGAAAAGTGCGTGAGCGGCGAGCTCGCGCTCAGGCTCGAGGCCTCGGCCTCGGCGAAGTTCCTGAACTTCCTGGACGTGCCGGTCAAGGTCCTGATCCAAAAGACCTTTAAGCGCAGCGACTACTATTATTCGTTCGACTACGGCGACTTTGCCTTCAGCACCTGCCCGCACCAAAAGTGCCTTGTAAACCTCTCGGTCTACGATCCCGACGGGAGCATGAAGGCGAATGCGGTCGTAAACGTTTCGGGCGAAAACGAGCTCAAAAAGCCCGTGAGCAAGACCCTGACCGCCGACGTTCTCGGCAAGGCGGAGGTCTATCTCCCGAAGGGCGAGTACAGCTTCACCTGCACGGACAGCGCGAAAGACGCCTCGGCCGTTGAGACGGTGACGCTCGAAGCCGACAAGCACGTCCGGCTGGACCTCAAAGAGAAGACCTACCCCGTGACCGTTACGGTCGTGAACCAACACGGCGAGCCGGTCGCGGGCGCGGTGATCGAGGGCGCCGGCAAGGTCGGGAACCCGACGACGGGCGAGAGCGGCAAGGCGGTCTTCACCGAGCCGAACGGCGCGTATACCTTTAAAATCTCGAAGAACGGCGGAGAGCCGGTCTACGCCGAATGCACCGTAGCCGGCGGGCCGGTGGAGCTGCATGTCGTGCTTCCCGAGCAGGAGTACACGGTGACGGTCCATACCGTCGACCGTGACGGAAAGCCGGTCTCCGGCGCGGTCGTCACGGTCGAAGAGCTGGAAGCGAGCCATACGAGCGGAGCATCCGGCCTTGCGGTCTTCGCGGCGAAAAACGGGACGTACACCTTAAGCGCCGTGAGCGCCGACGGAGAAATGACCGGCAAGGGCTCGGTCACCGTGCAAAACGGCGAGGCGGTCACGACCGTCGTGCTCACGCCGGAGCTTGCGGTCGTCTCGGTCATGCTGTACGCGCCCGACGGCAGCGTGGTCCCTCATACCGAGATCGGCGGAACGGGGCTTGCGGCTGCGCCGATGACCGATCTGGACGGTCTTGCCGTGTTCGAGATCGAAAAGGGCAGCTATACCTTCCGTGTGTCGACCGACGAGAGTTATGCCGACGAGGCGGTCGAGATCACCGGGGACACGCGCCTGACGATCCGCCTGCAGCCCCGTGAGCTCCACTGGTCCTTCGATGAATCGACCGGTGCTCTGAAGGTCTGGGGCAAGGGCCCGATGCAGGATTTTGAGAACTATGACAAAACCCCCTGGACGGATGTCAGAGACAAAGTGCGCTCGGTGGAGCTCGAGGAGCTCAGCACCGTCGGCAGCCACGCGTTTGAGTCCGCCGGCATCACGGGGATCAGCATTCCCGAGGGCGTCACCGCGATCGGAGCCTCCGCGTTCTACGCCTGCAAAAAGCTCAAAAGCGTCACGCTGCCCGAGAGCATGGAAAGCATAGGCCAGCAGGCTTTTGCCGGCTGTACTGCGCTCGGCGGGATCACATTTCCCGAGACTCTGAAAGAGATCGGCGGCGCCGCGTTCCAGGGCTGCACCGGATTAAAGAGCGTCACGATCCCATCCGGCGTCAAATCACTCGGCTCCTCGGCCTTCTACCAGTGCAGCGGGCTCACCTCCGCCGTCGTCGGCTGCCGCGAGATCGGCAGCGCGGCGTTCTGGCAGTGCCCGGCCCTCAAAAGCGTCACGCTCGGCG
>CAMNAE010000186.1 GCA_946530565.1 uncultured Oscillibacter sp. | reverse complement strand
GGCTATCTTCTCACGGCCCTCTACCGCGCGCCCTCGACGATGGACGCTTATTACGCCGCCCTCGTCCGCCACGACTTCGCGGCGGCGTGAAGAAAATGGCCCCCCTGAAAGGGGGGCTGGCGCGCAGCGCCTGAGGGGTTCTACGGTCCTCGCAGCCGGGAATCGAACCGTCCACCGGACGGTTCGAAGGCGCGAAGCGCCGGATGAGGGAGAAGATCTCGACAAGCGCTCACTTCCGTTTGGCGCGCCACATTGAAAGCTTCTCCCTCTTCCGCCATCCGCCTTGCGGGAGACGGCGGATGCCTTCGAACAGTCCACCGGACTGTTCGACCCCCGCTGGGGGAAGGAATTCTCCTGCTGGATGATTGCTGTTATATAACCGTCTATCTCATTAACCGTCCCTGTTGACTCAGTCCCCTTTGACTCGCTTCTTCGTCACCATCTGCGCAAAGATCCCGGCGAGCTTTTCGAGCTCGGGCTCCATGGCGAGCTCCTCGCGCCATTGTAAGGGGATCGCGTCCATGCCGTAATAGAGCCCCGCGACGCCGCCGGCGATCGCGGCGGTGGTGTCGGCGTCGTGGCCGAGGTTCGCGAGCTTCAAAACGCAGTCGACGTAGGAGTCCGTCGTCGCAAGGCCCCACAGGACGGCCTGCAGCGTCGTGACGACATAGCCGCGGCCGCTGACCTCGCTGTCGGGCCAGGTGTCGATCGAGCTGAGCGAGGCGTAGTCCTTGCAGGCGCCTTCAAAGCCCGGCTGCTCCGCGTAGCAGTCGAGCGCCTTTTGAACGCCCTGCCTTACGGCGGATTTCAGGTCTGCGCCGCCGAGCACCTCCCACACGACGGCGCAGTAGATGCCGCAGGCCATCAGGCAGCGCGGGTGCGCGTGCGTCACGCGCGAGAGGTCGTGGATCGTCCGCATGCTCCTGCGGCTCAGCGTGCCGTGGCCCCTGAAATAAAGATAGAGCGCCGCGGGCAGAATGCGCATCAGCGAGCCGTTGCCGCAGGAGTGCTCGCCGTCCTCGCCGCAATCGAGCGCGGCTTTGCCGCGGCTGTAGTTGAAAAGCGCCGACCTGACCGTGCCGCCGACGTCGAAGACCTCGCCGCGGGCGGTGTATTTGGCCTCCCAGAGCCACTCGCAGAAGCGGCGCATCAGGTCCTCATAATCCACGCCGTTCAAAGAGAGCGAGACCATCTGGCAGAGCGTCATGCTCGTGTCGTCGGACCAGGTGCCGGGCTCCTGGCCGTGCGCGCCGCCGCCCCGCATGCCTGTGATCGGATCCTCGGCGAGCTCTTCGGGGCGCATGAACTCACCGGGCACGCCCAGCGCGTCGCCCACGGCAAAGCCGATCAGCGCGCTCTTTGCAAGCATTTCATGATTGGTTTCCATTGCCATCCCTCCGTGATCGATCCGTGTGACCGGTATTTGACAGGTTCTGTGCCTACTATAGCAAATATCTGTCCATAAGACAAGCGCCGGCCGAAAGAGAGGGCGCTGAGGGGAGAGAGATCGCCGCGCCGCTGCGCCGGACCCGGCCGCCGACGATCGACCGCCTGATACAGGAAAAAAACTTCTCCCGGCCCCACTGGGCCGGGAGAAGTAATAGAAATCACAGGATCGCTTACGCGTTCTTCGCGCACTCGGCGAGCTTGGTGAACGCGGCGGCGTCGGTCACGGCGAGATCGGCGAGCATCTTGCGGTTGATGTCGATGCCGGCGGTCTTGAGGCCGTGGATGAAGGTGGAGTAGTTGAGGCCGTTCATCTTGCAGGCCGCGGAGATGCGGGTGATCCACAGGGAGCGGAAATCACGCTTCTTCAGGCGGCGGCCGGTGTAGGCGTTGCTCAGCGCCTTCATCACGGCCTCGTTGGCCACGCGGAAGTGCTTGGAGCGGCTGCCCCAGTAGCCCTTCGCCATCTTCATGACTTTATTTCTTCTCTTGCGCGTCATCATCGCGCCTTTAACTCTTGCCATGTCTGGTTCCTCCTTACTTTCGTCGTCTCTTACTTGTAGGGGATCATCTTGCGGATCGCGTCAACGTTCGTGACGTCCGCATAGCCGCCGGCGCGGAGACGACGGGTACGCTTGGTATCCTTCTTGGTGAGGATGTGGCTCTTGAAGGCCTTGGCGCGCTTGACCTTACCGGTCTTGGTGAGGTTGAATCTCTTCTTGGCACCGCTGTGCGTTTTCAGCTTGGGCATGGTGAATGGCTCCTTCCGTGATTAAAAAAATCGTGAATACTTATTTGCCGCTGCGGGGGGCGAGGAAGATCGACATCATGCGGCCTTCCAGTTTGGGCGATTTGTCCATCGCCGCGGTCTCGGCGCAGCTGTCTGCGAAGCGGAGCAGCAGATCTCTGCCGATGTCGGTGTGCGCCATCTCGCGTCCGCGGAAGCGGACAGAGACCTTGACGCGGTTGCCGTCAGCAAGGAATTTCTGTGCGTTCTTGAGCTTCGTATTGAAATCGCCGACGTCGATGCCGGGAGACATGCGGATCTCCTTGATCTCGGTGACATGCTGATTTTTACGGGCCTCTTTTTCCTTCTTGCTCTGCTCGAAGCGGAACTTGCCGTAATCCATCAGCTTGCAGACCGGGGGCTTGGCCTGGGGTGAGATCTTCACGAGATCCAGACCCTTGGATTCCGCGATGCGCAGCGCGTCGCCGGGGCCCATGATGCCAAGCTGCTCGCCTTCGGCGCCGATCAGGCGGACCTCTTTATCGGTGATCTCATCGTTCAATTCGTGCACTAACTTGCTAATGGCGGAAACACCTCCTTAAAATATACAAAGCGCGGAGTCAGTGAAGACACCCGCGCCGTTTCAAAACCGCAGCCCTTCGGATCAGGATCCATAAAAAGGCTGAGGGAAAAACCGTGTTGACCTCTTTGCTCAAGCGCTGGAGGTGAGGCGGGTGTGACCGACCTTCTTTGTTTTGCTCTGATACTATACCAGCGGAAGAAACGTTTGTCAAGAGAAAAAACGCTCTCCCTGCAAAAAAGCTCATGGAGAGCTTCGTGCTGCGGGGCGGAGAAGGATGACAGATACAAGACAGCCGAAACGCCCGATCAATGTCAGGGGCGTTTCGGCTGTGAATTTAGACAGGAATATATGGAATGCGTTTATGTGACAGGCTGTCCTCTTCATAGCGCCTTTGCATAATCGCTTCGTCCGTTGACGATCCGCCGGACAAACACCGTATCGCCCGAAACGGAATAGATCACAAGATAATAACGAATGATCAAATAGCGATATCCAAGACGAGCGTAGTGTTCAACTCTGACGTGAGGACAGCGTTCCGGCAGAATTTTTAAGCTGCTGATACCATCGGTGAATTCATTCAGAAGCCGCTGTGCAGCTTGCGGAGAAAGACCGTTCAGATCCGTAATCATCAGCTCAATATCATGCAAAGCCGCTGGAAGTACAACTACCTTATACTGCTTCAACTCGTCCATGTACACGCCTCCGCATATCCGCGGCAACATCTTCCCACGGCAAGCCGGCTTCATTCGCGTTGATACGCTCGGCTTCCTCAAGCAGAGCCCCCACTCGGGCCCAGTCGATTTGATCCGGCGTGAGAGCATCTGGCTGCGCTGTGATCTCAAATGGGATCTTCCGATCACGCACTGCGCGCTTGGCATAAATCGTGAAAAAAGTGGTCAGGCTCATGCCCATTTCGCTGCACATTTGATCCAGATCGCGTTTTAAGTCGTCATCCAGACGAAGACTGACAGTCGTCATGCAAAACATCCCCTTTCTGCATTAAATATATAGCAAAATGAAGCAAAATGCAATCAGTTTTTGAAGTTTTTGAAACATCTGTCTGACGAAAAAACGCTCTCCCCGCAAATAATGCAGGGAGAGCTTAAAAAGAGTTCAGGCGTCAGGAAGGGATCAAAGGCCTCGCAGAGTTTCGCGCCCGCAGGCGCGAAAGATCCCGATCATTTTTGACGGCGGCGTGTACGTCGCCAAAAATACTGCTCGCGGAGCGGGTGTGCCCTCTCACGCAGGGCGCGCCCACGCAGCGCATCCCCCTCCATTCAGGGCCTTTTGGGCCCTGAATGGAACTCACCCT
>CAMNAE010000185.1 GCA_946530565.1 uncultured Oscillibacter sp. | reverse complement strand
ATCCGCATCGGCCAGGGCATCGAGTTCGACTACTCCTCGGTCCACTGCGTGTGGACGCTCAAGGAGCTCGGCTACGACGTCGTCATCGTCAACAACAACCCCGAGACCGTCTCGACCGACTACGACACGAGCGACCGGCTCTACTTCGAGCCGCTGTGCCCCGAGGATGTCATGCACATCATCGAAGTCGAAAAGCCCGTGGGCGTCGTCGTGGCCTTCGGCGGGCAGACGGCGATCAAGCTCACGCAGTTCCTCGATTCCCACAATATCCCGATCCTTGGCACCTCAGCCGAGTCGATCGACATCGCCGAGGACCGCGAGCGCTTCGACGCGCTTTTGGAGCAGTTCCACATCTCGCGCCCGAAGGGCATGGGCGTAAACGGCATGGAGAGCGCGCTCGCCGCGGCGAACAGCCTCGGCTACCCGGTGCTCCTGCGCCCGAGCTACGTGATCGGCGGGCAGAACATGGTCATCGCCCACAACGACGAGGACGTGCGTACCTACATGAACGTCATCCTCTCGGGCAAGATCGAAAACCCGGTGCTCGTCGACCAGTACCTGATGGGCAAGGAGCTCGAGGTCGACGTCATCTCCGACGGGCGCGACGTGCTGATCCCCGGCGTCATGCAGCACATCGAGCGCACGGGCGTCCACAGCGGCGACTCGATCGCGGTGTACCCGCCCTTCTCGATCGGCGACAAGATGCTCGCCAAGATCATCGACTGCTCCGAAAAGCTCGCGCTCTCGCTCGGCACGCGCGGCCTCATCAACATCCAGTACCTCATCTATCAGGGCGAGCTTTACGTGATCGAGGTCAACCCCCGCGCCTCGCGCACGGTGCCCTATATCTCCAAGGTCACGGGCGTGCCGATGGTCGACCTCGCGACGCGGGTCATGGTCGGCGAGCCTTTGAAGTCCCTCGGCTACGGCACGGGGCTCTACAAGACGCCGCCCTATGTCGCCGTCAAGGTGCCGGTCTTCTCGTTCGAGAAGATCACCGACGCCAACGCGACGCTCTCGCCCGAGATGAAATCGACCGGCGAGGTCCTGGGCCTCGGCAAGGACATGCAGGAGGCGCTCTTCAAGGGCCTCGTCTCCGCGGGCTATCGCGTGGAGCGGCCGGAGCGCGGCGGGGTGCTGATCTCCGTCAACCGGCGCGACCAGCCCGAGATCGTGAACATCGCGCGCAAGCTCGACGAGCTGGGCTACACGCTCTACGCGACCGACGGCACCGCCGCCGAGATCGAGCGCCTCGGCACCGACGTGAATGTCGTCGGCAAGCTCGGGCAGGACAACCACGTCTTTGAGCTCCTCGAGGCCGGGAAGATCGACTATGTGATCCTGACCGGCTCGACCGAGCCGAGCTACATCCGCGATTTCATCCGGCTGAACCACCGCTGCGTGCAGCTCGGCATCCCCTGCCTGACGAGCCTCGACACGGCAAACGCCCTCACCGACATCCTGCTCTCGCGCTTTACGCAGCAGAACACCGAGCTCATCGATATCTGCCACCTGCGCACCGAGCGGCAGCGGCTCTTCTTTACGAAGATGCAGACCTGCGGCAACGACTACATCGTGCTCGAGGACTTCTTCGACCAGATCACCTGCCCGGAGTCGCTGTGCGTCACCTTCTGCGACCGGCACAACGGCGTCGGCGCCGACGGCATCGTGCTGATCGAGCCGAGCGAAAACGCGGACGTGCGCATGCGCATGTTCAACGCCGACGGCTCCGAGGGCGCCGCGGCCGGCAATGCGCTCAGATGCGTGGGCAAGTACGTCTACGACCACGGCATCGTCCAGAGCGAGACGATCCGCGTGGAGACCTCGTCCGGCATCCGGCAGGTGAAGGTCCACACGGCGAACCACCGCGTCACGAGCGCGACGGTCGACATGGGCCGCGCGAGCCTCCATATGAACGCCTTCCGCTTCACGATCCCCGAGGAGACCGTCGTCGACTACCCCGTGCGCATCGGCGGGAGCCCCTACCGGATCACCTGCGTCGACGTCGGCAACCCGCACTGCGTCGTCTTTGCCGACCGCGTGGACGCGGTGGACGTCGAGCACGTCGGCCCGCGCTTTGAGCACGCGCCCTACTTCCCCGAGCGCATCAACACCGAGTTTATCCGCGTGGTGAACCCCGCGACGATCAAAATGCGCGTGTGGGAGCGCGGCAGCGGCGAGACGATGGCCTGCGGCACCGGTGCCTGCGCGGCGGTGGTCGCGGCGGTCGCGAACGGCCTTTGCGAAAAGGGCACCGACGTCACCGTCCGCGCCCGCGGCGGCGATCTGATCGTCAACTACACCGACGAGCGCGTGACGCTCACCGGCGACGCGAAGATCGTCTTCACCGGCGAGATCGAATACTGATACAGGACCGAGCGAAACTGACTGAAAAGCG
This sequence comes from uncultured Oscillibacter sp., assembly GCA_946530565.1. Taxonomy (GTDB): domain Bacteria; phylum Bacillota; class Clostridia; order Oscillospirales; family Oscillospiraceae; genus Oscillibacter. The sequence continues at coordinate 1,694 of CAMNAE010000185.1, read as the reverse complement.
CCGGCAGAGGGATGAGCCTCTGCCGGCGCTTGATGTTGTATCCTGATCAAATCGTGCCGATCATGTCCGCGAGGGTCTCGAGCAGCGTGGCGCTCTGGGCGGCGGAAGCGACCTGCTGGTCGACCGTCAGCACGAGCGAGGGGATCCCCGCGCGCGCCAGCGCCTCACGGGCCGGGGGGAGCAGGACCTCCTCGGGCTCGCAGAACTGCTGGCGAAGAAACAGCACCGCCTTTGCGCCGCTTTCCTGTGCGAGATGGCAGAGGGCTTCTTCCCGCCCAAAGCCCGGAAGGAGCGGGTCATGATCCATGGCGGCAAAGCCCAGCGCGAGCGCGCGAAAGGGGTCCGCTTCGTCTATGGGCGGGGCAAAGCGCAGGGAGCGTGACTCCGCCGCCACGTCGTCGGCGGCAACGGAGAAGCCGAGGTCATCCAGAAGGCGCAGAAGCTCCCGCTGGTCGCAGAGGATCCCACTGGTCACCACCGGGATGCGGCGGGGATCGGGCAGGGCGTCCAAAGCGCCGTTCAACGCCCGGAGGCGCGCAAGATAGGTGTTCGGCTCTGCGAAGCCGCCGGCTTTGAGCACCATGCAGCGCTCGGAGGGCAGGAGCTTTCGTCCGAGGGTGACGAACCTCCGCTGTTCGGCGCGGATGTTCTCATAGAGCGCCATGGCCTCCCAAAGCGGCGCCTCATCCGCTGCTCTACCCGAAAGCGCGCAGAGCGATCGATAGAGCCGCCGGTACTCCCCGGCGAGGAAGGCGACGCCCTCCGGCGACGAGCGGTTTTGCGGCTGGGAGTAGGTGAGAAGCGGAATGCCGGTCTTACTTGCGCGAAAGTTCTGCGTAAAGCCGCGCAGCGTGTCGCACAGCGGCGCGCAGACGACGCAGGAGAGCCCCTCGTAGGCCCCAATGAGTGCAAGATGCTGCACGGTGAGCGCGAGGGAGCAGAACCAGGGCTGATAGTAGCGCCCGGCGAGCGTCGCTTTTACCTGCGCGCCCCAGAGCGGCAGGGGCAAAAGCCCCGCCGCCCACACGAGCTCCGGCGGCGTGTAGTAGGGCAGAAGCCCCGCCGCGCGGCCTTTATGCCTCCGCAGCGCAGCGGAGGGGTGCATGGCGGTTTCACGGAACCAGGTCACATCAATCCCCATAGCGCTGTGCCTCCATGAGCTCGAGAAGTCCGTCGAGCCGCGTTTCAAGCTGCGCGGGGGCGTTCGCGTCCGGATCCCCCTGATCGCCGCCAAAGGAGATCACCGGGATCCCCAGCGCCTCCCGCATGCGCCGCTCCAGCTCAGGGAGCGCGGCGCACCAGGCGCGGCAGCTGCGGTTGTAGTGTACGAGAACGCCGTCGACCCGCGCCTTTCGGCATACGTCAAGGCGCCGCGCAAGCCCCGCGTCGAGCCCTGTGCCGTTGATCGTGCCGCAGTAGGCGCGAAGAAGCCCGCGCAGATCTTCATAGCGGAAGGTGAGCGAGGGCGTGAGCGTGTCCGCCGCGACGGTGATCTTTCGCCGCGAAAGCGCCTCTTTCAGCTCGGAAAAGATCGGAAAGCAGGGCGTGCCCTCGAAAAAGATGCGATAGCGGCGCTCTTCTCTGCGCGGGCGCTTCGAGAGTTCTGCCTCCATCGCGCGAAGACGCGCAACTGTCCCGACGCTGCAGCGGCCCGTGACCAAAAGGGGCATGGCGTCGTAGAGCTCGAAGCTCTC
>CAMNAE010000184.1 GCA_946530565.1 uncultured Oscillibacter sp. | reverse complement strand
GCTCATGCCGTAGCGGGTGACCATGCTGCGGGCCAGGTTCGTGGCCTGCTGGATGTCGCCGGAGGCGCCGGTGGAGATGTCGTCCAGGAAGAGCTTCTCGGCCATGCGGCCGCCGAGGCTCATCACGATGGTCTCGAACATCTCGCTGCGGGAGGTGAAGTTCTCCATGTCCTCGTTCGGGCGCATCAGCGTGAAGCCTCCGGCCTGCCCGCGCGGGATGATGGTGATATAGTGCACGGGGTCGACGTGCTGGAGGAACTTGGCGGCCACGGCGTGGCCGGACTCGTGGTAGGCCGTGAGGCGGCGCGCCTTGTCGCTGACCTTGCGGCTCTTCTTCTCGGGGCCCATCTCGACCTTGAGGATGGCCTCCTCCACGTCTTCCATCGTGACGAAGCGGTGCTTGCGGCGCACGGCCAGCAGGGCAGCCTCGTTCATCAGGTTCTCCAGATCCGCGCCCGAAAAGCCCGGGGTGCCGCGGGCGATGGAGTTGAGGTCGACGTCCTCGGCCAGCTGCTTGTCGCGGGAGTGGATCTTCAGGATCTCCTCGCGGCCCCTGATATCGGGCAGGCCGACATAGACCTGGCGGTCGAAGCGGCCGGGACGCAGCAGCGCGTTATCCAGGATGTCGGCGCGGTTCGTGGCCGCCATGACAATGACGCCCTCGTTGCTGCCGAAGCCGTCCATCTCCACCAGCAGCTGGTTGAGCGTCTGCTCGCGCTCGTCGTGTCCGCCGCCGAGGCCGCTGCCTCTCTGGCGGCCGACCGCGTCGATCTCGTCGATGAAGACGATGGCGGGGGCGAGCTTCTTGGCCTGCTCGAACAGGTCGCGCACGCGCCCGGCGCCGACGCCGACGTAGAGCTCGACGAAGTCAGAGCCGGAAATGGACAGGAACTGGACGTTGGCCTCGCCCGCGACGGCCTTGGCCAGCAGCGTCTTGCCGGTGCCCGGAGGGCCGACCAGCAGCACGCCCTTCGGGATGCGCGCGCCCATGGCGGTATAGGCCTTCGGGTCCTTGAGGAAGTCGACGATCTCGGCCAGCTCTTCCTTTTCCTCGTCGCAGCCGGCCACGTCGGCAAAGGTCTTTTTGTTCTTCTCCTCGCTGCCGAGGCGGGTGCGCGCCTTGCTGAAGCGGGCAATGCCCGCGCCGCCGCCCTGGTTGTTCATCATCGCGTACCAGAGCCAGATCATCACGCCGAACAGCAGCAGATAGGGGATGATCCCCAGCCACCAGGGCGCGGTGAAGCCCGGCTTGTAGTCGTATTCCTCGATGATGCCCTTGTCGCGCTGCTCGGCGATCAGCTCGTGGAAGTCCTCATAGAAGACGGCAAAGCTGATGAGGCTGTATTCCTTCGTCTCGAGCTTTTCCTCGCCGGTGACGGCGTCTGTCTCGCCGGTATGCAGCTTGAGGACGATGTCGTTGCCCTCGGTGACGAAGGACTGCACCTTCTCTTTCTGGAACAGCTCCACCAGGTCGGAATACACCATCGGATCCTGCACGGGCTGGCGCAGCAGCAGAAAGAGCGTGGAGGCCAGGATCACCAGCAGCAGAACGTAAAAGCCGATGTCCCGGGAACGGTTGCGTTGAGGTTTCAAATGACTGTCACATCCTTAAATCTTCGCGTGTGAAACCTGTTTCACACGCGAGAAACTCGCATTTATCGCGCGAGCCACAAGGGAGACATGGCCCGCTTGGTCGATGCGAGGGCTCGCGCCGCTCGCCTCAGGGTGTTTTTGAGCCGGCAAAGCTGCCTCAAAAACGATTGGAAACCCTTTGGAAGAGCGGAGTCCTTACGCAGTCGACGGTTTCGTTTTTCTCGGGAAGCACAGATCAGGCCGGCGAGTGCGGGATGGCGAGCAGATTTTTCGTGTGATGAAGTCGAAAAACCGCAGGAATACTTTGTGTATTTCAAGGTTTTAAGACGAAATCAGACGGAAAATATGCCGTCAGGCCGTGCGCGGCGGTTTGCTCTGCGTTTCCCAAAAGTATTATTCGTATATTTCGCGTTTTAACACGCCGATGTAGGGCAGGTTGCGGTAGCGCTCGTTGTAATCGAGGCCGTAGCCCACGACAAAGGCGTCGGGGATCTCAAAGCAGGAGTAGTCGGCAAAGACCGGCGCCTTGCGGCGGGCGGGCTTGTCCATGAGCGTGGCGATGTGGATCGAGGCCGGGCCGCGCTGCTGCAGGAAATTTTTGAGATAATTGAGCGTCACGCCGGAGTCGAGGATGTCCTCGACGATGATGATGTGGCGCCCGGCGATGTCCTCGCTCAGGTCCTTGTTGATGCGCACGGTGCCCGTGGACTTGACGCCGCTGTAGGACGAGACGGCCATAAAGTCCATGGAGCAGTGGATGTCCACGCAGCGCAGCAGGTCCGCCATGAAAATGAAGCAGCCCTTCAGCACGCCGACGAACAGCGGATCCTTGCCCTCAAAATCGCGGGAGATCTGCGCGCCCATCGCGGCGACCTTTGCATGCAGCTCCTCTTCGCTGATCAAAACTCTTTCGATATCTTCTTTCATGCTTTGAAACTCCTATTATTATTCCATCTTTTCCACGCTGAGAAGCAGGATCTCCTCATCGGGCGCGGGGACGGCGCGCTCGTCGAGCGCCAGAGGATACACCGCGAGGATGCCCTCGCCGTCGCGAAAGACCAGAGCGCGGCTGCGCTGGATGCTCGTCATGCCGGATTCGAGAAACAGGGCTTTCAGGCTCTTGCCGACGCCGCGGGACGCGGGATGCATCCGATCCCCCGGCCGGCGGCCCGTGCCGACGATATCGCCCTTGATTCTCTCATACCCGAAACAAAAAGAGTTGAACGGACTGTTAATTTCTTTGCCGCCCGCCGGCGCTTTTTCCGCGCGCACGCGCAGGCCCAGCTCCGGGAATTCGGTCGTCTTTCCGATCTCGATGCGCCGCGGGACGATCTCCGCCGGCGGCTCGGAGCCCAGATACAGTCTCCCCTGCTCGCGCCGCAGACGCAGGCCCGGCAGGTCGAGACAGCCGAATTCCGTGCCCTCGGCAAAGCGCAGCACGCTCTCCGTCTGCGCGGCGCTGAGACTGCGCGGGCAGATCTTTTTTATCACGCGCGAGGCGACGGCCGGGTGCAGTTTTTTCAGTGCGTCGAGCGGCAGGCTCTCGCCGTCAAAATGCGCTTCCATCCATTCTTCCGCCAGACCGCATAAAAAGGAATCGTCGCGGCGCAGCAAGGCCGCCGTGCGGCCGAGCGCCCCGTTCAGCGCGGGATTCAGCTCCCGCAACAGGGGGAGGATCTCTTTGCGCACGCGGTTGCGGCTGAAATCGAGGCTTTCGTTGCTGCTGTCCTCCACATGGGGGACGCCCTGCGCCTTCAGATACGCCTCTATCTCCGCCCGGCTCGTTTCCAGCAGCGGCCGGACGATCTTTCCGCGCCGCGGCGGGATGCCGCCGAGGCCCTTCGTCCCGCTGCCGCGGACGAGGTTCAGGAGGACCGTCTCGGCGTTATCGTCGGCGGTGTGGGCGGTGGCGATGCGCTCGCAGCCGAGCTGCTCCGCCGCCCGCTCGAGGAAGGCATAGCGCAGCTCCCGCGCCGCCTCCTCCAGGCCCAGGTGCTCCCGCTCCGCCAGGGCGCGGGTATCGCCGCGCTCCGAAACGAAGGGGATCTCATGCGCCCGGCACCAGTCCCCGACGAAGGCCATGTCCCGCAGAGATTCCTCGCCGCGCAGGCCGTGCTCGAAGTGGGCGGCGAAAACGGTGATGCCGCGCTCCGCCTCCAGGCTTTTAAGCAGCTGCAGCAGGCACATGGAGTCCGCGCCGCCGGAGACGGCGCACAGCACGCGCGCGCCCTCGGGCAGCATGTCCCAGCGATCCCAGAACGCCGGGTCGCCCGGTCGGTCCCGGAACTCAGTATTCGTCATCCCGCCGTCTTTCCACGGAGCCGAAGGAGGTATACTCCGGCAGCCAGGTCAGCTCCACCGTACCGGTGGCGCCCTTGCGGTTTTTCAGCACGATGGCCTCGGCCAGCGTGGGATTTTCACTTTCTTTGTTGTAATAGCCGTCGCGGTAGAGGCCGATGACCACGTCCGCGTCCTGCTCGATGGCGCCGGACTCACGCAGGTCGG
>CAMNAE010000183.1 GCA_946530565.1 uncultured Oscillibacter sp. | reverse complement strand
GTTGAGTTAGGGTCAGAGCACGCCGGTGAGCTTGCAGATAAAGCAAAGGAAATGGCTGAGAAAACCGTAGAAATAGCAGCAGAAGAAGTACCAGATAAAGTGCAGTCCATTATTACCTCTATCAACAATTATGCTGAGATCAACCAACTGCCATTTAGACTGTAACGCGATTACATCACTCGCGAGGTGATAACCATGTCCAACGAAAACGGTTCCTGGATCATGCAGGGCCTTGACTGGGACGACCCACTTCGGATCCGATCCTGGCGAGAACTGATCTCCTGGATCAACGAGGTCGGTTTTCTCCCGCTCTTTGCGTCTGACGCGCGGGGGTTTTCGGCAGAGGAGCACGTCTCACCGCTCTTCTGGTTCACGGGCGATCCTGAGCAGGATCCCTGGCTATGGCGGGAGGCGATCGCCGAGACCGGTGAAGTTGCCTACGGGAAGTTCTTCGCGGGGCGTGCGGGCTTTGTCTCAAAAGAGTGGTACCCGTATTTCGCGAACGCCCGGCGCGAGGGCTACGACTTCGACGCCGCCTGGGATGACGAGCGCGTGCAGCGCCGCTATAAGGCGATCATGGACCTTTTGGAGGATGGCTCGGAGCAGCCGGGCTTTCTTTTAAAAGACATAGCGGGCTTTGGAAAAGACGGTTACAGGAATTTCGAAGGTTCGATGACCTGGCTGCAGATGCACACCTATCTCGTGATCCGCCGTTTCCGCTGCCGCGTATCAGGCAGAGGCAGGCCCTACGGCATGCCGATCGCGTATTACCAGAAGCCGGAGGCGCTCTGGGACTATGAGAGCGTGACGAACGCATACAGCGAAAAGCCGGAAAAGAGCGCGGAGCGGATCTTAAGACGCGCGCGGGAGCGCTTCCCGAAAGCCGATCCCGGGGCGCTTAAAAAGCTGCTGGGCGTCTGAGAAGGCGGCGCTACGATACTGAATCTCATTTCACTGAAAATGAATTCAGTAAAAATCGATTACTTAAAAACCCCTGCCCGGGCAGGTGCTGCAGCCCGGGCAGGGGTTTCTATCATGATTTATGAACAGAGCGGGAGAGCGCCGCGACGCGCAGCTGCTCAAAGAAAGCGCGAAGGGGGCGGAAGGGTTTCCGGCCACTTCACGGCGTCTCAGGCATTCGAACCGGAGCGCGAGAGCATGCCGAAATACACGTCGTGCGCCTTGCGAAAGGCCTCGTTGAAGTCGGCGTCCTGCCCGGCGTGGAGGTTTTCGTAGTAGAGGTGCTCATGATCAGCAAGCTCCGGCCTGACGCGCACGACCGTCGCTATGCCCACGTTCGAGCAGACGTCGGCGATGCGGCGGCACTCGACCATGAGGTTCGTAAAGCCCGCGTCGGCGTAGACATTGCAGATGCCCTTGCCCATGCGTTTTAAATGGTTGCGCTTTAAAAGCGAGATCAGCTCCACCGTCACCTGTACGAGCGGTTCGATGCCCTCGGCCGCCTCGAGATCGCGCTTTTCGAAAGCCTGCTCGGCAAGCTCCAGGATCCGGTCGATCAGCGCGTGGAGCACCGAGAGCTCATGGAGCGCGGCGTCGGAAAATCGTGTGCCGGTCTTGCCGAGGTTGGCCGCGTTTTCCGCGATATTGACCGCGTGGTCGCCGAGCCGCTCGAACTCGGCAGTGACCTTATAGTACTGGTCGAGGATCGCGACGTGGTTCTCGTTCTGCAGGTGCGGCAGGAGCCCCACCGAGTAGCGGCTCAGGTGGTCGGTCAGACGGTCGATGTCGTCTTCTGCGGAAAGGAGCGCTTTGTGCGCATCGGCGTCATACTTCCAAAGGAGAGAAAAGGCGGTCTCGATGTTCCGGCGGGAGGCGAGGAAGATCGTATCGAGCAGGTCATAGCAGCTGCGAAGCGCGAGCGCCGGGGTGTTGAAGAAGACGGGACTGAGCGCCTCGAGCTTTTCGCGGTACGGGTCCTCGGGCACGGGCTCGTCACGGATGATCTTCCGCGAGAGCTTTTCGTAAAGCCCGATGCAGGGGAAGAGTATGATCGCGCAGGTCAGGTTGAAGATCGTGTTGGTGTTGGCGATGATGCCGGAGTTCACGGTCCGCGTCCAGAGCCAGTCGAGAAGCCCGAGCGCGTGGATGAGATTCACGACGACGAGCACGAGCACCGTCTCGCTCAGGTTGAAGAGGATGTTCACGATGCCCACGCGGCTGGCCTCGGGCTTGGCGCCGATCGAGCAGACGATCGCCGTTGTGACGCAGTCGCCGAGATAGATGCCCACGATCACCGCGTAGATCGCGTTGAAGGTCAGCGCGCCGGAGGCCGAGAAGGCCTGCAGGATGCCGATCGTCGCCGAGGAGCTCTGCAGCAAAAACGCGATGCCGGCGCCGGTGAGGTAGCCGAGCAGGGGATTTGCGCCGAGGCGGGAGAAAAGTCCTTCGATCATGCCGCTTTCAGAGAGCGCATTGACCGCGCCCGTCATATTGAGAAGACCTGAGAACAGAACGCCGAAGCCGATCGCGATGTTGCCGATAGAGGGATTGTTCTTCGGGCGCCCGGACATGATCAGCACCATGCCCAAAACCAGCGCGAGCGGCGCGAGCGTCGAGGGTTGGAAAAACCTGAGCGGCGACATGCCCCCGCCGGTGTTGAGGTCCAGCAGGCGGATGATCTGGCCCGTGACCGTGGTGCCGACGTTAGCCCCGATGATGATGCCGAGCGACTGGTGCAGCGTTAAAATGCCCGCGCTGACGAGGCCGGAGGTGATCACGATCGTCGCCGTTGACGACTGGATCAGCGCCGTGACCGCGACGCCCAGGATAAAAGCGCGCACCGGGTTGTTGGTCACCTGCTCCATCGCAAGCTTTAAGGTGCCTGAGGAATTCTCTTTCAGGGAATCCCCCATGAGGCGCATGCCGTATAAGAACATGGCAAGCCCACCCAGAAGGGAGATGACGTCGAAAATGCTCATAGCAGCTTCACTCGCATCCTTTGCAAGATATCGTTAAACTAAATAATATTCCAATGTCATATACGCTTACATTTTTATATTATAAAGCAAGTGTCGATGTTTCCGCAAGTGCAAAAGCTCTGATATTTTCGGTTGCGAAATGCCGGACTTTCGTATACAATAGGCGCGAAAGAAAAATACCTGCAGATTCAGGAGGAACAGAAGATGGATGTTTTGGATCGGGCCGTGATCTTTGCGGCAAAAGCCCACAGCGGACAGACAAGAAAAATGGCTGCCGGCCCCTATATCCTCCACCCAATGGAGGCTGCGACGATCGTCGGCACGATGACGAATGACAAAGAGGTCATCGCCGCGGCGATGCTTCACGACACGGTCGAGGACACGAGCGTGACGGCGGAACAGATCCTCGCCGAATTCGGGCCCCGGGTCGCACAGCTCGTGGCCTCTGAGACCGAGAACAAATACGAGGACCGCCCCGCCGCCGAGACCTGGCACATCCGCAAGGAGGAATCGCTCCGCGTGCTCGAGGGTACCGACGATCTCGATGTCAAGCGCCTGTGGCTCGGCGACAAGCTCTCGAATATCCGCTCGCTCTACCGCAATTTCTGCAAAAAAGGCGAGGGTGTGTGGAAGTACATGAATGAGCCCGACCCGCAGGCGCAGGGCTGGTATTACCGCTCGATCGCTGACGCGATGCCCGAGCTGCGCGACGAGCCCGCCTGGCGGGAGTACGACCGGCTGGTCCGGGCGATCTTTGAAGGAAAGCTCTGATGGTTTATGACGTTCAATTACTGGTACTTTGACCCAAGCGGCAATACGACCCTGATCGTCGACAACCGCGATGGCGCACTTCCGCGTGAGCAGTACGCCGCATGTGCGAAGACCCTGATGGAGCGGCTGGATGCCGAGCAGGTGGGCTATTTTGAGCGCGCGCAGGATCCCTCGCTCCCCGGTCATCTTCAGATGATGGGCGGGGAGTTCTGCGGCAACGCCTCGCGGTCCTTTGCCTTTTTGTTAAAGCTCCTGGGGCTTGCGGAGGGCGATTCCGTCAGGATCGAGGTCTCGGGCTACCCCGGGGCGCTGCACGCACGGTTTTTAAGCGCGGGGGAGACGCGCGCCGAGGTGGAGTGCGCGATGCCCTGCCCGCTCTCGGCGGCGCCTGCCGCGCTCGCGGCTG
>CAMNAE010000182.1 GCA_946530565.1 uncultured Oscillibacter sp. | reverse complement strand
GCGCATAAACTCCCGGCGGGAAAGGATCCCGCCGGGAGGCTGAGTATATATTGTTCCCTTCACCCAAAGAACCCGTGGTAGATCTCCACGTGGTCGTAGATCGCGCGCCAGGCGCTGTGGGCGTTGCCGGTGACGCAGATGTATTCTTTTCCGTCCGGCAGCGCGGCATAGCTCACCGCACAGCTGCCGGACTCGCTCGTGTAGCCGGTCTTCGCACCGATCACGGTCGCCCTGCCGCTGTCTTTGTCCTCGATCCGGCGGATGAACCAGTTCGAAAACTCCAGCCCGTCGGGATTTGAGGCGACCGGTCCGGTTTTGTAGATCCGCGTGCCCAGGATCTCACGGCAGAGCGGATCGGCCATCGCCGCGCGCATGATCACCGCCATATCGCAGGGCGTCACATAGTGGTTTTCATCGAAGAGTCCGATGCAGTTCGTAAAATGCGAGGTCCCGGCAATGCCGAGCTCTTCGAGCTTCTCGTTCATGAGCGGCACGAAATCCTCCTGCGAGCCCGCGACCGTGATCGCAAGGCCGAGCGCGGCGTCAGCGCCGGAGGGGAGGATCAGACCGTAGAGAAGGTCTTTGACTGTCACGGTGTCGTCAGGCTTGAGCCCCATGATCGAGCAGTCGTTCACATAGCAGTAGTCCGAGAGCTCAAGCGTGTAGGTAAAGGTCTTTTGAAGATCGGCCTCGCTCAGATGCTCGGCCGCGACGAGCAGCGTCATGACCTTCGTCATCGAGGCGGGGTACATGCGCAGCAAAGCACCCTTTTGGGCGAGCACCGCGCCGTCGGAAGCGTCGACCAGGAGCGCAAACTCGCTCGTCATCTCCGGCGGGAAAGCCGCCGCGGCAGCGTTCATCTTCGGGCGGAAACGTGTGTCTTTCTCTTTCTCCGGCGCGGGTTCGAGCTCTGCTTCCGGGTCGGCCGGATCATCACCGCTGACGTCCGCCGCATCCTCCGGAGGGACTGCCTCGCTGAGAGCGGGGGAGGGATCCGGGGACGGGGCGGTCGTTTTCGCCCAGGGGTGAAAGTGCAGAAGCAGCAGCAGCGCGGCGAAGAACAGCAGCACGATCACAATGATCTGCATGCGGCGTTTCCTCGCGCGGCGGCGCTGCATCTCACGCCGTCTGCGGCGCTCCTCGCTTGGGGGGATCTCCCGCGCCCGTGCCCTGTAGGACTCACGCTCCATGCCGCGGCCTCCTTTTCAAACGTGTATAATCAAAAACACCGCCGACGGTCTTTCAGCCGCTCGGCGGTGTTTTGCCATAGAGGTAAGATCAAAGCTGCTTGACCGTATAGTAAACTGCAAGCGCGAAGATGACAGCGATCAGCACCCAGGTGCAGTAGTATGCGGGGCGGAGCCCGATCAGCCCGACGACCAGCGCCGCGGCGCTGATGCCGCAGCAGAGCATGACCGGACGGGGATCGGCAGTGGCGGGGAGCACCGTGAACTTGCCGAAGCGGATGCCGGACCTGCCCTTGCCGGTGTTCTTGAACACGAGCGCCGCAACGCCGAGAAGGATCAGCGCCAGGATCACGCCGCCGACGCGGACAAAGTTCGCGACCGACAGGCTGTCGAGACCGCGGCGGATCGTCCAGAGTCCGAGGAGCCCGACGCCGAGCGCGGAGAGCGCCAGTGAGCACTCCCGGTCGAAGAGGCCCCAGAGGATCACGATGATCGTCACACAGGCGATCAGGGCCATCAGCAGCGCAAGGATCGTCATGTTCCACTTGATGAGCAGGCTTGAGATGCCGACAAAGCCGATAAGCCCCGCGACCCAGGCGAGCGGCTCGGCGTTCTTGATCGTTTTGCGCTTGACGTAGGTGAAGACGCCGAGCGCGGCGCCGATCACCAGCGCGGCAATGCCGATGTAGAGGAGATACCCGTCCCAGGCGACGACCTGGCGGATGCTGCCGTTGACATAGAAGCGGCGTACCAGCATCAGATAGAGCTCCGCCGCGCAGCCGGCGAGGAAGAGCTTCATGGGCAGGTTCATCGGCCCGTCCCAGTTGATGCTGCTCTTTTTTGTTGTGCGTTTAGCCATGAAAGAACCCCCAAACCGCGTGTCGCATGGAAAAGCGATCACGCATGTACGGAGCTTCTCACTGATACTCGTTTTATCGAATCGATCATTTCAAGCGGCTGTGCGTCTTTTACGCGCAATGCGGTGAAAGGCGAAAAAAGACCAAAGCCAATGATACCAGAAAGAAACTCTCATCATAAGCCGGACTATTATATCAGACTTTGCCGTCTGATGCAAGTAAAGAATCCGTCTCCAAGTGTTCTTTTTCTTAAAAGCGTTCGATGAGACCGTCGATGCGCTTTAAGATCGCGTCCCAGCGCGCGTGCTCGGCGACATACTCCGGGCCGTTTTCACACATGCGCGCATAGAGCTCCCGGTCGTTTCTCAGTCGCTCGATCTCTTCGGCGAACTGCGGGAGTGTCGCAAAGGAGAGCCCCGCCCCGGAGCGCAGGCAGTGGCCGTGGAGCACTTCGCTCTCGCGGTTCACGAGCACCGGGCGACCGACCGCCATGCTCTCGAGCACGACCATCGAAAGGCTTTCGAACTTCGAAAAGAGCACGAGCGCGAGCGCGTGGCGCATGACCGAGAACTTCAATTCGTCGGAGACGAAGCCCAGGCTCACGATGTCGTCGGCCTCGGGGACGGTCAAGACGGCCTTGCCCATGAGCGCGAGCTTCAGATCGCCGCCATAGACGTTTTTGTACGCGCGGAACCAGCGGAAGAGCTGGTCGCAGCCCTTGCTCTCGTCGATGCGGCCGGCGTAGACGATGTATTTCTCTTCCTCAAGCGTCTCCGGGAGCGGTTCTTCTTCCTCAGGGACCTCGACGCCGGCGCCGCCGATCGTTCCGGGCACGCCCTTTACAAAGGGGAAGCGCTTTTCGGCGAATGCCTGTTCCTCAGGCGTCAGCCATAAAAAGGCCTTAGCCCCGCGGAAGACCTCGTCATAGACCCGCAGATAGATCGGCGGCTCGTCGTGGGTCGTCGGGATCAGCACGGCGTTGTCAAAGCCGCGGCGCATGCCCATCGCGGTTGGGTAATAGAGATAGGTCATGAAGAAGATGACCCGGTAGTCGACGCGCTTTTCCCAGAGCGCGTCGAGCAGCGCCGGGCAGACCGGACCCTGCTCCATGAGCCACTCGTTTTCATCCTCATCCGAGTGCTCGGCAGAGGTGAAGATGCGCGTGTGGACCTTATGGAAGGCGTCGGTGCGCTCGCGGTCGGATAAAAAGCGGTGCACGGTGACGCCGTTGATTTCTTCCGTGCCGGGTTCATAGGCGTTCGCCCAGGTCGTGTAGTCCATCGCACAGGTGGTATAGACCTCGACCTGATACCGGTCTTTCAGCTCTTCTGCGAGCTGGCGGCACAGCAGCTCCGCGCCGCCGTTGACCTCGAGCCCGTAGCGCTGACAGACAAATGCGATCTTATCCTGCATGATGCGTAGTACCTCTTAATCTATCAAGCGATAAAGTCGTGCAGCCAGCTGAGGAAGCAGTCCTCGACCCGCTCGGTCGCAAAATCCGCGAGCCGTGCCTGCTCGCCCTCGATCAGCGTCTCTTTGAGCTCAGCATCGCTCAGCACGCGGTGGATCGCCGCGGCAAAGAGCGCGGGATCGCTCGTCGGGAGCTGCAAGCCGGCCCTGCCCAGCGTATCCGGCACGGCGGCGTTCGCGACCGCGATGACCGGGAGCGAGAAGTGGATCGCCTCAAGCAGCGGGATGCAGAAGCCCTCGTGCTCGCTCGCGCAGACGAAGGCGTCGGCCGCGCTGTAGCAGGCGAGAAGCTCCGGGAAGGGGATGTGCCCGGTGAAGTAGACCGCGCTGTCGATCTCCAGCGCCTCAGCGTAGTTTTTGAGCCGCGTGCCGTAGGCCTCAAGTCCGGAGTCGTGCCCGGCGAGGATCAGTCGCGAATTCGGGTTTAAATGCTCATGATAGACCTTGAAGGCCCGGAGCAGATCCTCCTGCTTCTTGTTGGGCGCGAGCCGCCCGACGAAGAGCAGATTCGTCGCGCCGTCATGAAGCCGATCGAGCATCTTCGCGTCCGGGGTGCGGTCGTAATCCTCGAAGGGGATCAGGATCGGCCGTACCGTGATCGGGCAGCGGT
>CAMNAE010000181.1 GCA_946530565.1 uncultured Oscillibacter sp. | reverse complement strand
CCATGCGCTCCACGTCCCTGCCGTTCAAGTTGAAGGAAACGAGCTTATACTGTGCACTCATGCCGTCTCACCTCCCGCACGTTTGACGCTTTCCGCAAGGCAGCGCCTTGCCATCTCGACCGCGATGTGCCGCCGGAAGGCCTTCGATGCGCGCCAGGAGTCTCTGGGGTTGATGTCCTTGAGCACGGCCTTTGAAAACGCCTCGAAGAGCGCCTCCGTCGGCTTCTGCCCGGCCGCGAGCGCCTCGGCCGTCGGGCAGCGCATGGGCACGGGCCCGGCCACGCCGTAGGCGATGCGGCAGCGCTCGATTGTCTGCCTGTCCTCGCTGAGCCGCACGTTCACGCTGCAGCCGAGCGTCGCGATCTCCATGGCATTGCGCATGCCGTATTTGATATAGTGCCCGAACGTGCGCTCATAGCTCTCACGCGGGATCAGGATGCCGGTCTGGATCTCGCCCTCCCCGGCGCGGATATCGACCGTACCGGCCTTGATGTAGAACTCATGGATCGGAACGCGGCGCACGCCGTTTTTGCCCGTGAGCTCGATGATTGCCTCGAAGGCGAAGAGCGTTGAGGCGGAGTCGGCCGAGGTGACGCCGTTGCAGGTATTGCCTCCGATCGTGCCGATGTTGCGGATCTGCGGGGAGCCGACCTGATCGACCGCGTACCCAAGCGTCGGGCAGTATTTCTGAATGAGCGGATCGCGCGTGATGTGGGAAAAGCTCGTTAAGGACCCGACGCGGAGCGTGCCGTCTTCTTCGAGCGTCACGCCGCGCAGCGCGTCGATCGAATAGATCGAGATCAGCTCCGCGCCGGCGCGGCGCCCCTCGCGCATCTGCACGAGCACGTCGCTGCCGCCCGCGATGATCTGCGCTTCAGGGTGTGCAAGGCGGAGCGCGATCGCCTCTTCGACGCTTGCCGCCTCGTAGAGGGCTTTCATATCATACATGTTCAACCCTCCTTTTCATCGTGGATCAGCCCGGCTTTTGAAAGCTCCGCGAAGAGCCGCTTCGGGTCGATCGGGATGGCGTTGATCGCGACGCCGGTCGCGTTCAAAACCGCGTTGCGGATCGCCGGCGCGCCGGAGCAGGCCGGCGGCTCGCCGAGCGCCTTCGTGCCAAAGGGCGACGTCGGCTCCGGGTTCTCGATGAACGCGGTCTCGAGCCGCGGGTGGTCCATAAAGGTCGAGAGCTTGTAATCGAGCAGATTGTTGTTGAGCGGCTTTCCGGTCTTCTCGTCAAAGAGCAGCTGCTCCGAGAGCCCGTAGCCGATCGCCATCGACATGCCGCCGTGCACCTGTGCCTCGGCCAGCGCCGGGTTGATGAGGCGGCCGCAGTCGTGCACGTTGACGATGCGCTTGAGCGTCACCTTGCTCATCGGGATATCCACCTCGACCTCGGCGAAGGTGCAGCCGAAGGAGAAGGCATTGTTGCGGATCGTAAAGGTCGACTCGGCGGTGATGTGCTCGGAGTGGACCTTGTCGTACTGGGCCTGCACCGCGAGCTCGGCAAGGCTCATGATCGCCTTGCCGTCGATCTTGCGGACGATCTCGCCGTCCACGATGTCGAGGTTCGACTCCGCCTGACCGGAGCGCATCGCGGCGCTCTTTATGATCTTCTCGCGCAGGAGTCCGCCGGTCTTTTTGATCGAGAAGCCCGCCATATAGGTCTGTCGCGAGGCGTAGGCACCAAGGCCGGTCGGCGTGATGTCGGTATCCTGGCAGGAGACGACGTGGACGTCTTTGTAGCTCTTCAGACCCACGACCTCGGCGGTCATCTGCGCATAGGCCGTGTCGGCGCCCTGGCCGATCTCGGTCTCGCCGCACTGCATCGTCACCGTGCCGTCGAGATTCAGCAGCATCCGGTTCGACGAGGTCTCCAGCGAGATCGGATACACGCCCGTGTTGTACCAGAAGGTCGCAAGCCCGATGCCCCGGCGCACGGGACCGCTGTCCAAAGCAAATTCCTTCAGCTTCTCCTCATAGCCGATCATCTCGGCGCCCTTTTTCATGCACTCGCGGTAGGTGTCGTCGTAGTTCACGTTGCCGGAAAAGCCGTCGACGAAGCCCTTGGGCATGATGTTCTTCACGCGGATGGCGAGCGGGCTCATGCCGAGCGCCTTCGCGCAGTCGTCCATATTGCACTCGTCGGCAAAGCTCGCCTGCGGCATGCCGTAGCCGCGCATCGCGCCGCCGACCGGGCGGTTCGTATAGACCGTATACGAGTTGCAGACCAGGTTCGGGCAGGGGTAGTGCTGCGGGAAGGAGCCCATCGCCTTGGCCGTGACGCTGTGCCCGTGCGAGGCGTAGGCGCCCTGGTTCGAGAAGAGCTCGACCTTGCGCGCGGTGAGCGTGCCGTCAGGCCGGAGCCAGGAGATGATGTGGATGCGGATCGCGTGGCGCACGCGGTTGGTGATAAAGGTCTCCTCGCGCGTGCAGTCGATGCGCACGGGCCTTCCGCCCATCTTCTCGCACACCCAGGCGCACAGCGGCTCATAGAGCGCGTCCTGCTTGTTGCCGAAGCCGCCGCCGATGTAGGGCTTGACGATCCGGATGTCGCCCCAGGGCCGGCCGAGCGCCTGCGCGACGATGCGGCGGATGATGTGGGGGATCTGCGTGCTCGTGACGACCGTGACGCGGCCGCCCTCCGCGTAGGCGAAGCAGCCGTGGTTTTCGATGTGGCAGTGCTGCACCATCGGGGTCTCGTACCAGCCCTCGACCTTCACAAGCCCGGGCTCTTTGATCGCGGCGTCATAGTCGCCGTCAGACGAGCTCGACTGATCGATGATGTTGTTCTTGCACCAGTCATGGATCTGCGGCGCGCCGGGCTCCATCGCCTTCTGTGCATCGAGTACGAAGGGCAAATCCTCATATTCCACCTTGAGCGCCCGGAGCCCCTGCTGCGCCGCGACCTCATTCTCGGCGATGACGACCGCGATGTCGTCGCCCCAGTAGCGAACATGCTGATTCAATACCAGCCGGTCGGCAACGTCGCGGTGGCCGGGATCGAGACTCCAGGGATGGCCAGCCGTCGCGAAGGGCTGCTGCGGTGCCTCAAAGCAGGTGAGCACCCGCACGACGCCGGGGATTGCCTCAGCCGCGGCGGTATCGATGCTTTTGACATAGGCGTGCGCCCGTTCCGCGTGATAAATGCGCGCGTAAAGCGCGTCCGGCGGAACGAGATCCTCGTAGTATTTCGTGCGGCCCGCGGCCTTGTCATAGGCGTCGACACAGGTCACACTGATCCCTACCTTGTGATCCATTGGGCATTCCTCCTTTTCCTGAAAAGCCCTTGACGCCGGGCCGCGTGGGAGTCTATACTTGCTGTAAAAATAGCCAAAAGCCGTTCGCTTTTCAAGACGCGGCGAACGGGATGAAAGGGTGTTTTTCATGCCGAAACTCGGCTGTGTGCTGCTCGCCGCCGGCTTTGCAAGCCGCTTCGGCACAAACAAGCTCTTTGAGACATTCAGCGGCGAGACGCTGATCGCGCACGCGCTCGCGCTGACCGCGCTCGACTGCTTTGATCAGCGCTGCGTCGTGACGCAGTATGACGCCGTGGCCGCGCTTGCCGAAAGCGCCGGCATCCTCTGCGTTCGAAACGAACATCCGGAGGCGGGCATCAGCGAGAGCGTGAAGCGCGGCGCCGCAGCGCTTTCCGGCGCCGACGGCTGGCTCTTCCTCGCCGCCGACCAGCCGGGGCTCAGGCCCGAGACGCTTGAAAAGCTCGCCGCGCTCTGGCGCGAGGCGCCGGATATCCCCGCCGCACTCGCTTTGAACGGGCAGCGCCGCGCCCCCTGCATTTTGCCCGCGCGGCTCTATGCCGGCATCCAGTCGCTCACCGGCGATGTCGGCGGCGCGCAGCTTATAAAGCACGAAGCGCACATCCGCCTGCTCGAAGCGCCGCTGGAAGAGCTCGCCGACATAGATACGCGGGAAGAGCTATTGAGGGCCGAGGGCCAAGGGCCGAAGGCCAAGGATCCAGGACCGGAATCAGAGAGTACCGCTCAGGGGAAACAAGCCGATCCAGAGCGGCAATAAAGCGAGACGCCCCTATTCCCATGGCCCTTGGCCCTATTCCCTTATTTCCTCGTATACGGTGTGCCGTCGAGGGGCAGGCTGTTGCGCTCGCGGCCGTCGTAGCGGTAATAGGCGT
>CAMNAE010000180.1 GCA_946530565.1 uncultured Oscillibacter sp. | reverse complement strand
CCCGACGCCGACACCGACGACACGTACTGGGTCTCCCAGATCCCGGAGGCGAGCGGCGAGTGGCGCATGGACCTTCTGCGCACGGCTCTGAGCCAGAGGGGCTATGCCGAGAGCAAGAAGAACTACGAGGTGCTCTCTGACGGCAAGACCATGAAGGGCTATACGATCTACGGCGAAAAGTACGGCGTGCCCTACGGCGACTGGTGCGCGGCGTTTGTGAGCTGGTGCGTTTCGGCCGCCGGCGTCGACATGCCGACCGAGGTCTCCTGCTCGCGCTATATCCGTGCGCTCAAGCGCGCGGAGCTCTGGTTCGACGCCCCCGACTATCTGCCCTCCCCGGCGGACCTCGTGTTCTTCGACTGGGACGGCGACGGCGCGAGCGACCATGTGGGCCTCGTGCTCGAGGCGGCGTTCGACGATGAGGGCGCACTCGTGACCTTAAAGACGATCGAGGGCAACAGCGGCAGCGCTGTGCGTGAGGTCACCTATGAAGATGAAGACCTTGCGGACATCTTCGGCTACGGCCAGATCCCCGAAAAGGACGAGGAGACCGGTCTTGCCGTGAACCACGGCGCGTGGAGCGGCAGCGCTGAGGAGGAAGAGGAGAAGCCGGAAGAAAAGCCGGAGGAGAAGATCGCGGTGTCGCTTCTGAGCGCACCCGTTTACCGCTTTGAAGGCGGCGCCGGCGGGATCCATGTGGTCGCCGAGGCGGACGAGGGCACCTTCCCGGGCGAAGTGACGATGATGGTGCGCAAGATCAGCGCCGAGCGGGTGCTGGACGCGGCGAAGGGCGCCGTGGGAGACGAGACCGACGACGAGATCGGCTTTGTCGAGGCCGTCGACATCACGTTCTACGATGACGACGACAACGAGGTCCAGCCCGCAAAGCCGATCCGCGTGACGCTGACCTCGGAGCGCATCAAGGAGACCGAGGAGCCCTACGTCGTCCACGTCGACAAGAGCGGCGAGGCTGAGGTCGTTTCCCAGGCGGACCCGGAGCTCCTGGAGGATCCGGAAGCCGGCGACGCGGTCGTCTTTGAGGTGGACTCCTTCTCGGTCTACGCGATCGTCGGCACGGCGCTCAAGACCACGTTTTTAAGCGCCAACGGCAACAGCTACGATGTGACCGTCACCTACGGCCCCGAGGCCATGCTCCCCGCGGGCGCGACGCTCCGCGTGACGGAGTTCGATCCGGCGTCCGAGGAATACCTCGCCGCGCGCAACGCGGTGCTCGCGGATCTTTTGTACTACGGCGCGCGCAAGGACTTTGCAGACCTCGCGGCGCTGGATATCTCGATTTTGGACGCCGCGGGCAATGAGATCGAGCCAGCCGCCCCGGTGCAGGTGGACCTGAAGATCAAGGCCCTGCCGGGCGTTGAGAATTTAAGCGAGGTCGCCGGCACCGTCGCGATCCGCCACCATGTGGAGACCGATGAGGGCATCGTCGTCGAGACCGTGTTCGACGGGCAGACCGACGCATCCTTCACGCTGGAGACCGCCGAGACCGTGGCGGCGCAGGGCGTCGCGATCGACCCGGCCGCACTGAGCGAGGCCGCGTATGAAACGCTCGCGTCCGCGCCGGCCGGCGGGGATCTGCCCGCAGAGGACGCCGAGGGCGAGTCGATCAGCTTCAGCTTCGAGACGCCGGTGTTCTCGACCTTCACGGTGACGTGGGGGTCCGGGAGCAGCAACCAGCTGCGCGTCTCCAACCTCTCGAACGGCAAGTACATCCTCTATGCGCGCGACGCGGTGAACGGCAATTATTACGCGCTCGTCCCTTCTGCGGCGCTTGACGCGGTGCAGGTGACGCTCAGCGGAGACCTGATCCAGTATTCCGGCAGCGAAAACCTCTACTGGGATGTGGAGGTCTCGGGAGGCAGCTATTACTTCTCGTTTACGGAAGGCGGAAGAAAATACTATCTGGCGGCCGGAACGACCGGCGATCATGTTCGGCTCGGTACATCCAAGACTGCCTACGGCAACGCCAATACCACAAGCTGGGGACAGTGGAGCGATTATATCCACAGCGCGCAGGATACCTTCCTGCAGAGCTACAACGGCAGCTTCCGGACCTGGAACGTGCTGAATCAGGGGGACTGGGGCAGCAAGAGCATGGTCTACTTTGAAAAGCAGGGGGCGACGGCCGGCGGCAATCACGCCACGATCCACTATGTGGACGCTTCCGGCAAAGAGCTGACCGTGAGCAACGGCCAGCCGGTCAATGACACCACAGCCAATCTGAACTATCTGATCTATGACGTTGACGGCTACGAATACGACTATACCTACCGCAATACCGACAACAATGCTAACCGCATCACGCCGATCCTGCGGAATCAGAGCGGTGTCTGGCAGTATACGACCGGTACGGACACGAGCGGAAGAGAGACCTGGGCAAATCTCTCCGCCGATGACGACATCTACGTCGTTTACAAGCCCAAGGCAAAAGTGCCCACCGGCGGCACGCCGGTCCCCAGACTGACCGGCGAGAAGCCCGAGACGCCGACGATCACCAAGGAATCCACCGTGAACGGCGACGGCACCAACACCCTCGCGCTCAGTGTGAGCGGCCATACCAGCATCATGGAGGCCGAAAAGCTGGCCGACGTCATCGTCGTCTACGACGTCTCCGGCAGTATGAACTACCGTATGGACAGCGAAACAGCGGCCGATGCCGGCCAGCGGAGAATGGACTACGCGCAGACGGCGACGCAGACCCTCGCCACCGCGCTGCTCGGGAAAAACACGGCGGAGCACTCGGATCTGATCCGCATGTCGCTGATCTCGTTTTCGAACACGGCCGAAAAGCGTCTGGACTTCACGACCGATCTTGCGACCTTCAACAGTGCCGTCAACAACCTGCCCTCGCCCGACGGCGGCACGAACTGGGAATATGCCCTGCAGCTCGCCAATGAGATGGCGGTGGAGAGCGACCGCGCGACCTTCGTGGTCTTCGTCACCGACGGCAACCCCACCTTCCGCCAGACCCGCGGTGTCCTGAACAACAGCGGCACCGGCGGCCTGGGCGACAGAGATGTCAGCAACTACTACTATCAGTACAACGTCTACGGTCTCGGCAGCAGCGACGTCCACGAGCGCAACTACGACGCCGCGCTGACGCAGGCGGCGTCCATCGTCAGCCACAGCAAGAATTTCTATACGATCGGCATCTCAAACGACGTGACGAACCTCACGAAGCTCACGACCGAGGCCGGCGCCGGCGCGGACCACAGCAAGACCGCCACCACGGAGGCGGAGCTCGTCGCGGCCTTCGACGACATCGCCGCATCGATCGTCGCCCTCATGGGCCACAGCGACATCCGGATCCACGACGGCATCTCCGACCTCACGCAGACCGTGCAGAAGTCCGAGCTCGTCTCCTTCGCGGAGGACGACTTCACCTACTATAAGGGTCACGCCGCGACTGCCGAGGACGTCACGGCAGGCCTTGCCGCGGCCGTCGGCGAGATGGTCTGGGTTTCCTGGGATCCCGCCAGCGAGCACTGCGAGCCCGCCGTTTACAACACGACAAACGGCGCGGTCGAGTGGAACATGGGCACGAGCTTCATGCCGCAGGACGGCTATACCTACCAGGTGCGCTTCAAGGTCTGGCCGAGCCAGGAGGCCTACGACCTTTTGGCCGACCTCAACAACGGCAAGAGGACCTATGAGGGTCTCTCAGACGAGGAACAGGCGCAGATCAAAGAGCCGAAAAAAGAGGGCGACCCGTACACGCTCAGAACCAACAGCGACACGAGCTACACCTGGAGCGAGGCGACCAAGTCCGGCGACACGGTGACGGTGATCCCCGACACGACGAGCGATCCGGGCCACTTCGACGACGTGGACCCGCTGGAGCTTTCGACCAAGCCGCTCAAGGTCAAAAAGCAGTGGCACAACAACTACGTGGACAGCCGCACGCTCACCGACTCGATCACGATGGAGCTCTACGGCGTGGATCCGGGCGGCGAGACTTCGCACGATTTCAAGACGATCACGCTCACAAAGGACGGCGGCTGGTACGCTGAGAACAACTTCGTCTCCTACGGCCTTGTGACCTACAACACAGGGACCGACGACGACGAGAAGATCTACGAGACCGGCCACGACTTCACGCTGCGCGAGACCGACGACGAGGCGCACTACTACGAGCTG
>CAMNAE010000179.1 GCA_946530565.1 uncultured Oscillibacter sp. | reverse complement strand
CGCGAGAAGTGTTTTTCCCGACGTACTCCCTCGGCCCAGAGGAACGGGCCTCGGGAGACCCCACGGGAATATGTAGGGCCACACCGCCGGAAAAACGATCGATATCTTTCCCGCCTGCGGGCGGGAAACCAGAGGGGCGCTGCCCCTCTGGGCTCCCCTTTTTCCCGAAGTGAGGTGACTTCTTTTGCAGCAGACGGAACTTGCGGTCCTTGACTGGATCGCGGCGCACTGCCAAAACCCCCTTTTCGACGCGATCTTCCCGATCATCTCGCGCATCTGCGACCACGGTGAGATCTGGATCGTGCTGCTGATCATCCTGCTCGCGATCAAACAGCAGCGCCGGACCGGCGGTATCCTCGCCACCGGACTCATTCTGGACTTCGTGACCTGCAACAAGATCATCAAGCCGCTCGTCGGCAGGGTGCGGCCCTTTGTCGTGAACCCGGACGCCGCACTCATCGTCGCGGCCCCGCACGACGCCTCGTTCCCCTCGGGGCACACGGCGGTCTCGTTTGCGGCCGTCTTCGCGCTCAAGGGCGCCGGGAGCCCGCTGTGGAAGCCGGCTCTCGTGTTCTCGATCATCATGGCTTTCTCGCGGCTCTATCTCTATGTCCACTGGCCGAGCGACGTCATCTGCGGCGCGATCCTCGGCAGCATCTGCGGCATCCTCGCCCCGAAGCTCTTCGCGTGGATCGAGGCGCAGATCGCAAAACGAAAGAAAGCCGAATGACCCATGAAAAAATCTGCAGTCGGAGATCCCGGCTGCAGATTTTTTTCATTGCGGGACTATACAAGCGCGGCAGGAAGTGCTACAATGCGATATGTGCGAATCTGACAAACAGACATATAATGCAGCCAGTTAGTTTTGGCAAACTCAACAGGATTTCATCAGAAAGAAGGTGGGCATCCTCCATGGATTGGACGATGACAGCGAATGCGCCCGGCAAGGTCTGCCTGATGCAGGGCAACGAGGCGATCGTGCGCGGCGCTGTGGAGAGCGGCATCCACTTTGCAGCCTCCTACCCCGGCTCCCCCTCGTCGCAGATCCTCGGCATGCTCGGAAAGATCGCCGAAGAGCGGCATTTCTACGCCCAGTGGGCGACCAACGAGGTCTGCGCGTTTCAGGCCTGCCTCGGCACCTCTCTTGCCGGGGCGCGGTCGATCTGCATCGTAAAGCAGAACGGCCTTCTGTGTGTGGCCGATGCGCTGCACTGCGCCTCCCAGCACGGCGTCAAGGGCGGCGTCGTGCTCGTGACGAGCGACGACCCCGGCGCGCACTCGAGCACGAACGAATTCGACTCCCGCTATATGGCAGAGTCCGCGGATCTTCCGATGCTCGAGCCGACGAACATGCAGGAGGCCAAGGATATGGTCCCCTACGCCTTCGCGCTCTCGGAGGCGCTGCGGCAGGTGGTCATCATCCGGCTCACGACGCGCGTGTGCCACGGGCGCGGCTCGGTGACGCTCGGCGAACTGCCCGAGGCGAACCGTCCGCTTACGACCGTGAACGCCTGGGACCGCATGGTCTGCCTGAGCTTCCGGCACCAGACGATGCTCGATACGCTCGAAGGCTTCCGCGAAGCCTTCGAAACGAGCCCCTGCAACCACTACGAGGGTCCGGAGGCACCGAAGAAGCTGATCGTCGCAGGCGGCACCGGCTGCCTGTATTCCCGTGAGGCGCTGCGGCTTTTGAAGGCGTCCGGCGATGTCGGCCTCATGTGCCTCGGCACGATCTGGCCGCTCCCGGAGCAGTGGATCCTTTCAAAACTCCGCACAGCTCAAGAGGTCCTCATCTGTGAGGAGGTCGACCCCTTCCTCGAAAAGGCGCTCATGGCGCTTGCCGGGCGCGAGGGCTTGACGCTTCGCTTCCTCGGCCGCCAGGACGGGGCGCTCCCGCGTGTCGGTGAGCTGAACCCCGAAAACGTGCTTTCCGCGGCGCGGCGGCTGATCGGGATCGCGGAGCCTGCGCGGCAGAAGGCGAGCTCTGCGCCGCTCCTCGAGCGCGACCTCAACTTCTGCGCCGGCTGCCCGCACCGCGCGACCTTCTATCTTTTAAAGCAGGCGCTCCGGCGCGAGAAGCTGCCCGGTGTCGTCATCGGCGATATCGGCTGCTACTTCATGGCCGGCGCGCAGCCCGGGCAGTACGCCTACCAGGCCTGCAACTGCATGGGCAGCGGCATCAACCTGGCCGAGGGCCTCGGCCAGCTCACGCCCTACGGTATGGACCAGCCGGTCGTCACGATGTGCGGCGACTCGACCTTCTTCCACACGATCCTGCCGGGTCTTGTGAACGCGAGCTACCACCATTCGAATATGCTTTTGATGGTGCTCGACAACTCCGCCACCGCGATGACCGGCTTCCAGCCGCATCCCGGCACGGGCCTGACCGCGATGGGCGAGACCGTTCAGCCGATGTCGATCCGCGCGATCTGCGAGGCGATGGGCTGCCGCGTCTCCGAGGCGGATCCCTTCGACGTGCAGGAGACGACGGATCTTGTGACCGAGCTCCTGCATGAGCCGGGACTCAAGGTGCTCATCATGAAGCAGCCCTGCGCGACGCTCATGAGCAAGCAGCGCAAGGGCAAGGTGACGGTCCGGGTGGATCAGTCGAAGTGCATCGGCGACGGCTGCGGCTGCGACCGGTTCTGCTCCCGTGTGTGGGGCTGTCCCGGCAACAGCTGGGACTTCAAGGCCGGCAAGGCCGTCATCGACCCGGTCTCCTGTGTGGGCTGCGGTGTGTGCGCCAAGCTCTGCCCGGCCGGTGCGATCATTGTGGAAGGCGGTGAGGACGCGTGAAAAAGCTTGCATACGACCCGCTGAATCTGGTCATCTGCGGCATCGGCGGTCAGGGCAATGTGCTGGCCTCTGAGATCCTGGCGAGCACGATGAACGACCTCGGCTGCCGTGTCGCCGTCGGCGAGACCTACGGCGCCTCCCAGCGCGGCGGCAGCGTGATGAGCCACGTGCGCGTTTCAGAGCAGTGGGATCTCGGTGTGCTGATCCCGGCCGGCGAGGCGCACTTCATCATCGGCTTCGAGCCGCTCGAGACGCTGCGCATCGCCCGGCAATACGCGGGCGACAAGACCCGCATCATCTACGACCCCCGCCCGGTCTATCCCGGGAGCGTGCTGCGCGGCGAAGCGCAGTACCCGCCGATCGACGCGCTGAAGGCGGAGATCGCCTCGCTCGGTGCCTCGGCACTCGAGGTGCCCGCCGCCGACATTGCGATGTCATGCGGCGACGCAAGGGCCGCGAACATTGCGCTGCTCGGCGCATTCAGCTGCCTGCCCGGTGCTCCGCTGGACTCCGCTGCGCTCAGAGAGGTCATCTCCCAGCGCTTCAGGGGCGCGGTGCTCGAGATGAACCTCGCCGTCTTCGAAAAGGGCTGTGCGGCAGTAAAAGAAGGGGGCGCGAACCATGGCTGAGAGAATGATCGACCTCACGCTGCAGCACCCCGAAAACGGCACGGTTTTAAAGCTGCAGGTTCCGGCTTCGACGCGTTTTGACGCGCTCACGCCCCTGCTGTACGAACATCGCTTCGTGCTCCCGCAGCGCATCGGCTACGCCTACATCGCCCGGAACCATCTGTGCGGGGCGCGTCACACGCTTGCGGACTATCTGCCGGATGGCGAGAGCGCGCTTACGCTGCGGGTCTTTGCCTGCCCGCAGGTCATTTGAGGAGGTGCCGACATGCTCAGTACATACGCACTGGATACTTCCGTACTGCAAAAGGATTTGTGCACCTCCTGCGGCGCCTGCCAGGGTCTTTGCCCTTACTGGGAGTCCTGGCACGGCCGCACGATCGCGAACTTCGACTGTGACCGCTCCGACGGGCGCTGCCAGCGCTTCTGCCCGCGCATGCCGACGGACCTTGCTGCTCTGCGCGAGAAGGCCTTCCCGGGCGAGCAGATCGTTCCGGAGCTCGGACCCTTCCGGGGCCTGTATTTAACGCGCGCGGCGGATCCGGAGATCCGGGCCCGCGCGCAGCACGGCGGCACCGTGACCGCGCTCATGGAGCTTGCCTTGAAAGAGGGGCTCATCGACGGCGCGCTTTTGACCGGTGCGAAGCATACGCTCGACCCCGCCGGGCAGATCGTGACGGACCCGTCCGGCGTGCGCGCGTGCAGCGGCAGCTCCTTCCAGATCCCGCCCTCGCTCGCGGCGCTCAACC
>CAMNAE010000178.1 GCA_946530565.1 uncultured Oscillibacter sp. | reverse complement strand
ACCGACGAGGACTTCCGCCTCGTGGAGGAGATCAAAACAATCATCCGCGAACGGGAAAAGGTCGGCTGCACGGGCTGCCGCTACTGCATGCCCTGCCCGAAGGGCGTCGACATCCCGGGCAACTTCTATTACTATAACCTCATGTATTTCGACCGGAAGGGCTCGGCGCGCTTCGAGTTCGCGCGCAATCAGGGCCTGCGCTCGGATCCCGGCTTTGCCACGCAGTGCGTCGGCTGCGGCAAATGCGAGCAGCACTGCCCGCAGCACATCCCGATCCGTGAAAAGCTCAAAGAGGCCGACCGCGCGCTGAGGCCGCTGCCCTATAAGATCGGCATCAGCGTCGCGCGGAAATTCATGCAGCGCTGAAAAGGCGCGGGATACGGAAGAGAGAAAGGGGAGTCATGTTATGCTGCCAAAGATCCTGCTCAGCACGCTTCTGATCACGGCGCTCGGCGTCGGACTGCCCGCCGACCTGAGCGGCGAGAGCACGCCGAAGCTCGACGGCGCCTGGGAGGCAAACTACCATGGCCCGCGCGTCGAGATCAGCGGCAATACCTTCGTGCGGCTGTGGATGAACGCGCCCGTTCTCACGACGACCTTCACCCTTGAGCCCGACGGCGACGGCTATCTCCTGGAGCTCGCCGAGACAGACCTTGCCTACGCCTCCGACGGCCGGGTCTACGCGACCGTCAAGTCCGTGCGCTATGAAAACGGAGAGCTCACGATGGTCGACGATTTCCCGATCACCGGCGAGAGCACGGATACCCTGCGCCCGACGAAGAACAGCCGCTATGGGAACGTCACAGTCATGGACGCAGACTTTTTAAAGTCGATCCAGGGCCGCTGGAAGACCGCGGACGGCGGCATGGTGCTCTATCTCTCCGGCGATATGCTCGAATACGGCTATGATGACGAACCCTCCGGCTCCGTGAAGATCTGCGCGGTGAAGGACAATTCCTCGGGCGAGTACCGCATCGTGAACGCCGATCCCGCAATCGAGAGCATCTGGGTATTCGGCACGATGCGCCTTGAGGGCGACCGCATCATCACCTATATCCCGGTCATGGACGCGCCGAGCTACGATGTCGTCTTTTACAAATGCACCGGGGCCGAGGCCGGCCTGAGCTGGCCGAGATACTAAAGCGATAAGGAGACAGCAGCAAAGCGATGGAACTACTACACGGAGCGCCGGCGGATCTGACCGGCCGAAACGCGCGGGAAAAACGCTGTTATGAGTTTTTGGATCGTCTGGGCGTCGACTTTGACAGGACGGACCACCCGGACCAGCCTGCTACGACCATGGAGGTCTGCGAGAAGGTCGACGCGATCCTGGGCGTGCATATCTGCAAGAACCTGTTTCTCACGAACCGGCAGAAGACGGAGTTCTATCTTCTGATCATGCCGGGGGACAAGCCCTTTAAAACAAAGGAGCTCTCGCATCAGCTCGGCGTCGCGCGGCTGTCGTTTGCGACCGAGGAGCCGATGGCGGAGCTGCTCGACGTGCACCCGGGCTCCGTCTCGGTGCTCGCACTCATGAACGACCAAGATCACCGGGTACACCTCGCGATCGACGAGGACGTACTCAAAGAGGAGCTCTTCGGCTGCCATCCCTGCGAGAACACGAGCTCGCTCCGCTTCAAAACGAGTGATCTTCGCGATAAGATCCTCCCGGCGCTTGGGTACAGCCCTGCGATCGTTCATCTCGTCGGAGCGGACTGATGCGCATGAAGATCATCCGGGAGTGGCTGCGAATCTTTATGGGTCTCATGGTGTTCTCGTTCGGCGTGCATCTCACGATCTTCGCGAACATCGGCCTTGCGCCCTGGGACTGCCTCGGCATGGGCATCTCGTACCACACGCCGCTCACCTACGGCCTTGCGGTGACGGCGGTCTCTTTAACGGTGCTGATCGTCGACCTTCTGCTGCGGGAGCGGATCGGCTTCGGCACGCTGATCGACGCGCTCTTCACCGGAAGCATGATCCAGATGTTCAACGATCTCAACCCCTTTCCCATGAATCAAAACCTCGTCGCGGGGCTCGCGCTCATGCTCGCGGGCTTCGTGTTCATGGCGCTGGGCATGTGGATCTACATGGCGGCCGGGCAGGGCTGCGGGCCGCGGGACTCGCTGCTCGTGGGTCTCGGAAAGCGCCTGCCGAGCTTCCCGATCGGGCTGGTCGAGGTGCTGCTCTGGGCCTCGGTGCTGCTCGCCGGCTGGCTCCTCGGCGGCCCCGTCGGCGTCGGTACGCTTTTCGGGACCTTCGGCGCGGGCACGGTCATGCAGGCTGTGTACAGCCTTGTCCGCTTTGAGCCCCGGAGCATCCGCCACCGCGACATCATCGAGGTGCTGCGCGAGCTCAGGGGGCGCGAAGGCCCTTGCTGAGCGGAAAGGCCGGCGGCACAGCCTGCCTGAAACGCTCGCTTTTGTACGATCATAAAATTTACTGTTGACAATTCAAAACGCGCGTGCTACAATGCAAAGCAATTTAAGACTTCAAACCGTTGAAGCGGAGATAACGGCAGTCATGCCCCCACAGAGAGCCTGCGGCGCTGAGAGTCAGGCGGGAGACAAGCTGCCAAATGGACCGCTGAGGGCGCAGTCAAAGGGCCTTTGGCCCGAGTATTCTGCGACGCCGGAGGCCGGCGTTATCAGGCCGGGGATATGCTGGTATCCCGCAAAGCGCACGGCTTAAAAAGCCGTGAAGACAAGGTGGCACCGCGGATCGCGCTGTACTGAACAAACAAGTACCGTTATTCGTCCTTGAAAGACCCGGAAGGGCCTTTCAGGGGCGATTTTTGTTTGCCCCGGGAAAGCCCTCCGGCAAAAGAACGGAGGAAGAACCATGAACGTTGCACCGACACTGCAGGAGGTGCGGTCGATCGCGGAGAGCGGAGCCTATGACGTCGTTCCGCTCAGGTGCGAGCTGCTCTCGGACTTCACGACGCCGATCGAGGCCCTGCGCGTTTTGAAGACCGCATCCGACCACTGCTATCTGCTCGAATCCGCCCGCGCCGACGAGACCTGGGGCCGCTACACCTTCCTCGGCTTCGACCCGAAGGTCGAGGTCACGGCGCTCGACGGGCTTTTGAGCGTCACCGACGAGGCGGGGACGCGGCAGATGAAGACCGCTGACCCGTCTGAATACCTGCGGGAGCTGCTCTCGCGCTATAAAAGTCCGCGCCTTCCCGGCATGCCGCCCTTCACGGGCGGGCTCGTCGGCTACTTCGCCTACGACTATCTCGGCTACAGCGAGCCGGAGGTGCGCGTCCCGGTCGCGGACAGCGAGCACTTCCGCGACGTGGATCTGATGCTCTTCGACCGGGTCATCGCCTTCGACAACCTGCGCCAGAAGCTGTATCTGATCGTGAACATGAGGCTCGATCAGCCGGAGGAGAACTACGCCGCGGCAAAAGCGGAGCTCGGGCGCATGGCGGAGCTGCTGCTTCACGGCGAAAAGCGCGAAGAGCCCCGCGGCCGCCTGACCGGGCCGGTGGAGGCGCTCTTTGACCGCACGCGCTTCTGTGCGATGGTCGAGCGCGCCAAACGTCATATCTATGAAGGTGACATCTTCCAGATCGTGCTCTCGAACCGCCTGAGCGCGCCCTTTGAAGGGAGCCTGCTCGACACCTACCGGCATCTCCGGACGATCAACCCCTCACCCTATATGTTCTACTTCTCGGGCACCGATGTCGAGGTCGCGGGCGCCTCGCCTGAGACGCTCGTGAAGCTCGAGGGCGGCGTGCTCCACACCTTCCCGCTCGCCGGGACGCGGCCGCGGGGCCGGGACGACGCCGAGGACCGGGCGCTGGAGGCGGAGCTCCTCGCCGATGAGAAGGAGCTCGCCGAGCACAATATGCTCGTGGACCTCGGGCGCAACGACCTCGGCAGGATCAGCCGCTTCGGCACGGTGCGGGTCGAGAAGCTCCACACGATCGAGCGCTTTTCGCATGTGATGCACATCGGCTCGACCGTGCGCGGCGAGATCCGGGAGGATAAGGACGCGCTGGACGCGGTCGAGGCGGTGCTCCCGGCCGGCACGCTCTCGGGCGCGCCGAAGATCCGAGCCTGTCAGCTGATCGCCGCGCTCGAGAACAGCAAGCGCGGCATCTACGGCGGTGCGATCGGCTACATCGACTTTACCGGAAACATGGACACCTGCATCGCGATCCGCCTCGCCTATCGG
>CAMNAE010000177.1 GCA_946530565.1 uncultured Oscillibacter sp. | reverse complement strand
GAGCAGCTGATTTGTAATCAGCAGGTCGGGGGTTCGAATCCGTCCACCAGCTCCAATTACATATGGGGGAATTCCAGAGCGGCCAAATGGGGCAGACTGTAAATCTGTTGTCACTGACTTCGGTGGTTCGAATCCACCTTCCCCCACCAAGATATCTCTGATTCGCGTGAGTGAGTCAGAGATATTTTTAAGTTATCCATAATTGCCCGATGTTTCCGGAAGGGAGGATGCGCTCATGCAGCTGGAACTCAGCGAGCAGCAGTTTCGGTATCTGCTGGATCTTGTGTATATTGGCAACTGGGTGATGAATTCCACCCGTGACGGTGACCGGATCGAAGAATACGACGAGTTGGAGAGCCATATCTTTTCCTACTGTCAGCACCACAGAATGCGCGCGCTTGCGGAACGTTACCGCGGTTCCTGGGTGCCCTCCAAGGCCTTCAGCGACGGCGGCATCCACGAGGTGATCGAAAACTACGAAGACGCTGTGTTTTTTGAGATCCTGGCCGAGGAGCTTGCCCTCAGGGACATGGACGGACAGCCGATGACCCGCGAGAATTACGACCGGCTCAATGAGCGCATGAAGCAGTATCTCTCGGAGTTTGACGCACACGGCACCGATCATCTGACAGTGGATATCCCCGGCGACTCCTTTGACTGATCCGACTGACTTTGATTCAAGAAAACATCCCGTTCGGATTCCTCCGAACGGGATGTTTTTATATGCTTTGATTTACGATAGCTTTTCCGGATAGACGCCGCGCTCGTGGAGCGCTTTCAGAGACGACTGGACGACCGGGCGATCCTCCTGATAGGTCATCCCGAACCAGCGGTCAGCGCTGTGCAGCACCCGCACCCGCATGCGTCCGGCGGTCATCTCAGCGCCGACCATGACCGGCAGCAGGCACTCTGCCTTGAGGTTCTCACCGGCGACATTGCGGAGGAAGTCCTCGAAATAGCGCTGCAGGGCGGGGAAGATCGAGGGCGCAAAGCCCCAGAAGTTCATGCTCACGACCGTGTCTGGGTCAAGGGCGTCCCCACTCTCAAGATCCTTCAGGGATCCGTCTTCATACAGCTGTATCTTCAAAACCTCGCGGATCGAGGCAAGGTGATCGCCTGAGACCGAGCAGACGCCGCGCGAGACCGTGCCGTTTAAAGTAGCGGTCTTGGAAAGGGAGTAGCCGACCATCACAGCCTCTCCCTCAGCGGGGAGCGCACGCAGTGCCTCGGCCATGATGCGGTAGGCGTCAACGCCATAGTAGTCATCGGCATTGATGACGCAGCAGGGGCCTTCGACCTCATCTGCGGCGCACAGAAGCGCGTGCACGGTGCCGAAGGGCTTCGTGCGGCCCTCGGGGATGTGATAGAAAGAAGGGATCGAGGAGAAGTCCTGGAAGGCGTAGGCGACCTCGAAAGCACTGCCGTCATTCGCTTTCAGCCCGCGCAGACGCTGGCCGAAATGCCCCTCCATCTGATCGCGCATCTCCGGCTTGATGATGAACACGACCTTTTGGAAGCCGGCGCGGATCGCGTCGTGGATCGAGTATTCCATCAGGTATTCGCCGTGCGGTCCGATGCCGTCGATCTGTTTGCTGCCGCCGTAGCGGGAACCCATGCCCGCGGCCATAATGACAAGTGTGAGCTTCATGAAGCTGCCTCCGTTTCTTTTAATACAACATTCTCATCGCCGAGGATCTCCCGGCATTCTTCGATCAGTGAGGGTTTGAGCCATGCGCCGGTCTGGAAAAGACGGCGGGAATCTGCCATAAAGAGCTTGATGCAGTCCCTGCCGGGATAGAAGCGCAGCACGCGCTTGATGTGTGTGAGCTCCGGCGCATCCTGCGAGGCAAAGCGCAGGAAGAGTGTCTGCTGCTTCGCGGTTCGTTCAGGCCGCGCCTCCGCCGGCGCTTTATTTGCCTTCGACGTCTCCAGTGCGTGATTGGCCACGAGCGCAAGCGGCTCAGCGCTGTCGCACATGAGCTGCGGCGCTTTCTCGTCGCGAACACTCAGCCGGCCCTTTGCAAGGATGATCTGGTTCTCCTGCAGCGCGGCGGAGCACTCCTCCAGGCAGCGGGAAAAGCAAATAAGCTCGATCGAACCGGTCCCGTCCTCAAGCGTTATATAGGCCATGAGCGAGTCGTTTTTCGTGGTCTTGGTCTTGCTGTCAGTCACGATCCCGGCGACCGCGACGCGCTGTCCGTCAGAAAAGACCCGCGGCCCGCCCTCGGACGTGAAGTCCTCGAGGATCTGACCGATCCTGGGAAGTCTCATCCGGTGCAGCAGCGTCCGCCACTCGTCCATCGGGTGTCCGGAGAGATAAAGCCCCGTGCACTCTTTTTCCATGTTCATGAGCTCCTGGCGGGAGAATTCCGGGATATCCGGCAGGCGGTCGGGCTCTTCGCGTTGTGCCGAAGAGGCGGTGCCAAGAGAGAAGAGATCGAGCTGCCCGGATACGTTTTGGCGCAGAGACGAGGCGGCGCCGTCGAGCAGAGACTCATAGACGCTCATGAGCTGTGATCTCTTCGCGCCAAGCGAATCAAATGCTCCGGAGCGGATCAGGTTTTCAAGTGCACGCTTATTGAGATCGGCGCCGCTCATCCTGCGGCAGAAATCACCGAGTGAGCGGAATGCTCCGCCGCTCTCACGTTCGGCGATGAGCCGCGTGATCAGACCGCGTCCGATGTTCTTGATCGCCACAAGACCGAAGCGGATGCCGGCGTCCTCAGCTGTGAAGCGGTCTCGCGAGAAATTGATGTCTGGCGGGAGCAGCGGGATCTCGCACTCGCGGCACTCGTTGATGTATCCGGCAATCTTGTCGGAGGAATCCATCACGCTGGTGAGCAGCGCAGCCATGTATTCGCGGGGATGGTGGCATTTGAACCAGGCGGTCTGATAGGCGACAACGGCGTAAGAGACAGCATGAGCCTTGTTGAAGGCGTAGTTGCCGAAATCGTAGATCTCCTGGAAGATCGCTTCCGCCGCATCCTCAGGGATCCCGTTTGCGATGCAGCCTGCTATGGAGCGGGAGGGATCGCCATGGACGAAGGCGCCGCGCTCCTGCGCGATCTGTTTGGCCTTCTTTTTGGAGATCGCCCGGCGCACCATATCCGCCTGACCGAGCGAGTAGCCGCCCAGCTGCTGGAAAATCTGAATGACCTGCTCCTGATAGACGATGCAGCCGTAGGTGACTGAAAGGATCGGCCGCAGCGCGGGGTGCTTGTAGGTGATCCTGCGCGGATCCTGCTTCCAGGCAATGAAGCGGGGAATGGACTCCATGGGCCCCGGGCGATAGAGGGCGATGATGGCGGTCAGATCCTCGATGCTTTGCGGCTTCAGCCCCACGCATACGCCGGTCATGCCGGCGGACTCCATCTGGAAAACGCCGGAGGTGCGCCCCTCCGAGAGCATTTTGTAAGTTTCCGGATCGCCGTCTTTTAACTGGTCGATGCTGAAAGTGGGATCCTTTTCACGCATCGCGCGGATCGCGTCGTCGAGCACCGTGAGGTTTCGCAGACCCAGAAAATCCATTTTTAAAAGGCCCAGTTCCTCAAGCGTTGTCATGATGTACTGACACACGACAGCATCGTCATTTTTGGCAAGAGGCACGTACTCAACGACAGGGCGCTTCGTGATCACGACGCCGGCCGCGTGCGTGGAGGCGTGGCGGGGCATGCCCTCGAGCGATCTGGCCGTGTCGATGAGCCGGCGGACCGTCAGGTCGCTCTCGTAGAGGTCAGAGAGCGGCTTGGAAAGGCGCAGCGCGTCGTCGAGTGTGATGTGCAGTGTGGTTGGCACGAGCTTTGCGATCTTGTCAACATCGCCATAAGGCAGGTTCATGACCCTGCCCACGTCGCGGATAACGCCGCGTGCGGCCATCGTGCCGAAGGTGACGATCTGCGCGACGTGGTCGTCGCCGTATTTCCTGCGGACATAGTCCACGACCTCACCGCGGCGCGTGTCACCGAAGTCCATGTCGATATCCGGCATGCTGACGCGTTCAGGATTCAAAAATCGCTCGAAATACAGGTTGTACTGGATCGGATCGATATCGGTGATGCCGAGGCAGTAGGAGACGACGGAGCCCGCGGCACTGCCTCGGCCGGGCCCGACCGGGATCCCCACGCTTTTTGCGTAGTGCACGAAGTCGGATACGATCAGGAAATAGTCGGTAAAGCCCATCGAAT
>CAMNAE010000176.1 GCA_946530565.1 uncultured Oscillibacter sp. | reverse complement strand
GGGGGGTACTATGCTGAAGGATATCACTCTCGGCCAGTATTTCCCAGGCGATACTCTGGCGCATCGGCTCGATCCGAGGGCCAAGATCCTGCTGGTCTTTCTCTATATCGTCGCGCTTTTCTGCGCGAAGGGGCTCTGGGGCTATCTCCTGCTCGCCTGCGTGCTGGCCATGTGCGTAAAGGTCTCAAGGGTCGGCCTCCGGCAGCTCTTTCGGGGTCTTCGGCCCGTGGTGGTGATCATCGTCTTCACCGCCGTATTGAATCTCTTCTTCACGCCCGGTGAGCGGGAGCTCTTCCGCCTGGGGCCGCTCTCGGTTTCGGATCTCGGCCTCTCAACGGCGGTCTTCATGGTCGTGCGCATCATGCTTTTGATCATGGGCAGCTTTCTTCTCACCTATACGACGAGCCCGATCAGCCTGACCGACGGCCTTGAGGCATTGCTTGGCCCATTAAAGCGCCTCCATGTGCCGGTGCACGAACTATCGATGATGATGTCGATCGCGCTGCGTTTCATTCCGACGCTGATCGAGGAGACCGACAAGATCATTTCCGCCCAGAAGGCGCGCGGCGCTGACTTTGAAAGCGGAAACCTCATCCAGCGTGCACGGGCGCTGCTGCCGATCCTGATCCCGCTGTTCATCAGTGCGTTTCGGCGGGCAGACGAGCTCGCCGTTGCGATGGAGTGCCGCTGCTACCACGGCGGCGAGGGGCGCACACGGCTCCATGTGCTGCATTATGAGGCGCGGGATTTCCTGGCCATTGCGTTTTTTGTGCTCGTGCTGCTCGCGGTGATCCTGCTGCGGCGTTTCGCCTGAGTGAAAGAACGATCTTCGATAGAAAAGAGGTGCTCCCTTGCGCAATATTGCCCTCAAGCTCATGTATAACGGCACTGCCTACCACGGCTGGCAGGTGCAGAAAAACGCCGTCAGCGTGTGTGAGACGATCCAGAAGGCGCTTGGGCGCATCTGCGGTGAGGAGATCCACCTGACCGGCTGCGGCCGGACCGACGCCGGTGTCCATGCCGAGCGCTATGTCGCGTCCTTCCGCACGAATGCCCGGATCCCGGTGGAGCGCCTGCCTTTTGCGATCAATACCCACACGCCGGAGGACATCGCCGTGCGTGCGGCCTGTGAGGTCGCCGACGACTTCAACGCGATCGGAAGTTGCCTTCGCAAGGAATATACGTATCGGATCTATAACTCCCGCATTAAGAATCCGTTTTATGTAAACCGCGCTTATTTTTATCCATATCCGCTCGATGAGAGCCTTTTGGACCTTGCGGCCTCGCAGTTCATCGGTACGCATGATTTTGCCGCCGTACGGAGCGTCGGGACCGAGACGCGCACGACCGTGCGCACGGTATACACCTGCTCAGTCACGCGCTCAGGCGAGCTTTTGGAGCTCAAAGTCAGCGCTGACGGCTTTTTGTACAATATGGTCCGCGCGATCACCGGGACTGTGCTCTATGCGGCTGAGGGGAAGATACGGCCTTCTGAGATCCCTGAGATCCTTGAGAGCCGGGACCGCAGCCGCTCAGGCCCCACGGTGCCGCCGGGCGGCTTGTATCTCACGAGACTCTGGTATGAGGATGAACGACTCAATGACTGATCAGGATCAATTTGAAATCCATGAACGGGAGCAGAGCCCGGCCGCGGCGCCGCCGAAGCGCAGCGCGCTGCATCTTCTCTGGCAGATCCCGCTTGGGCTTCTTGCGCTTGCGCTGGCCGGAGCCGTGCTGTTTTTCGTGTTTTTCCGCGGAACGGATCTCTTCGATTCACTCCGCCGCTATGTGAGCTATGGCACGATGGACCGGGGCGGCAGCCGCCTCTGGGTCTATGAGGCCGACGCCGACAATCATTTTGCGATGCTGGGTGATTCGCTGCTTGTGCTCTCGCCGCGTCAGGTCTCGCTGAGTGATGCCGAGGGCGGGGAGCTCTACCGCGCCGAGCACAACTACCGCAGCCCGGCGCTCACCTGCGGCGGCGACTACGCGGCTGCCTACGACGTGGGCGGCGATACGATCAGTCTTTTCAACCGCCGCGGCCTGATCGCGACGCTGCACGATGAGCTGGACGGGCCGATCCTCGCGGCGAATCTGAACCGCAGCGGATATCTCGCTGTGACCGTGCTCTCGAGCGGCTATAAGGGCTCCGTGCTCGTTTTTGACCCCACGCAGACACGCATTTTCCGCTTCGACTCAGCAGATCACTTCCTCACTGACGCGCGTGTCAGCGAGGATCATACGACGCTGATCGCTGCGGCGCTTGGGCAGGAGGGCGGCACGTTCCAAACCGAGCTCATCTGCTATGACCTGAAAAAGACCGAGCCGAGCGCGACGGCAGCTGTGCCCGACGGTGTGCCGCTGCAGCTTGCCGGCATCGGGAACCATACGGCGCTGCTCACCGACCGCTCACTCACGCTGTTTGATAAGGCCGGTCTGAATGAGGGCAGCTTCAGCTTCCGCGGTGAGTATCTGCGCGCCTGCGATTTCGGAGGCAGCGGCTTTGCGGTGCTGCTGCTCGGCCGCTACCAGTCGGGCAGTGCGGCAAGGGTCGTTTCGATCGGGCCCGACGGCACTTTGTTGGGCGAGCTTGAGGCCGAGGGGGACATCCTTTCGATCTCGGCCTGTGCCGATCACATCGCGGTGCTCTACGGCGCGAAGCTCTGCCTGTTTGACAAGAGCTTCAACCCCGTCGCCGCACTCAACGGGACCTCGTCAGCCCGCAGTGTGCTGCTGCGCCAGGACGGCACCGCCGTGCTGACGGGCCGCGGCTCCGCCACGATCTTTATGCCATAAGGAGGGCATCATGACTCCACTGATCCTCGATCTTATCGCCGCTTTGATCCTGCTCGCCGGGGCTCTGATCGGCCTGAAGCGCGGATTGTTCGCCTCTGTGATCGGCATCGTGATCCTCGCCGTTTCCCTGATCGCCGCGTCGATTTTCACAGAGCTGCTGACGCCTTACGCCTGCGAGCTTCTGGACCCTCTCGTCGAGGCGCATATCGCCGAGCGGGTGGCCTCGAATGTCGACTTAAGCGGCGCGAAGGGCGCGGCCGAGGAGGTCACGGGCATTCTGGAGCACTTCGGCGTCGACGGCGCAACGATGGATCAGCTCTTCAAGACTGCCGAGGATCTGATCGTCTCAACGGGCGCGAGCGCAACGAGTGCGGCAGTGAAGTCACTTGCGCACTCGGCGATCTCCGCGCTTCTGTTTGCGCTCATCTTCCTGCTCGTCGACATTGTGCTCAATCTGCTTGCCGGTGCGCTGGACCTCGTGTTCGACCTGCCGATCCTCGCGGAAATAAACGCTGTTGGCGGGCTCGCGCTCGGCCTGGTCGAGGCGGGGGTCTTCCTGCTCATCGCGCTCTGGCTACTGCGGCACCTGTACGTGTCGTTTGACCCGGCGATGATCGATCAGACCGTGCTTGTGCGCACGCTGATCGGGATCACGCGCATGCGCGCCTGAAAAAAGCAAACCAACCCTTAAAGAGAGGTACTACATACATGCAGACAACACTTTGCTCACAGTGCCAGAAGAACGTTGCGGTGCTGTTCATTTCGAAGTTTGAAAACGGCAAAATGGTGAACCGGGGCCTGTGCCTCAGCTGCGCCAAAAAGCTCGGGCTCCCGCAGGTCGACGAGATCATGAAGCGCATGGGTATCAATGATGACGACGACCTGGAGGCGCTCAGCTCCGAGCTCCTCGCCTCGCTGAACGGCGGGGAGGAGCTGCCGGATTTCTCGCAGCAGGACAGCGGCGACGAGCCCGAGGAGGAGGGCCGCACTGCGACCTTCCCGTTTTTGAACCGCCTGTTCTCCGGCGGGAACGAGCCCGCCGCGCAGCAGCCGACGCAGGAAAAGCGTGAGGGAGAGCGCGAGAAGCACGGCGAGAACAGCAAAAAGTCACAGCACAAGTTCCTCGACAAGTTCTGCATCGACCTGACCGGCCGTGCGCGTGAGGGTAAGCTCGATCCGGTGATCGGCCGCGCCGAGGAGATCGAGCGCGTGATCCAGATCCTCAACCGCAGGCAGAAGAACAACCCCTGTCTGATCGGCGAGCCGGGTGTCGGCAAGACCGCGATCGCAGAGGGGCTCTCACAGCGCATCGCGGCGGGCGATGTCCCCTTTAAGCTGCGTGATAAAGAAGTCTTCCTGCTCGACCTCACGGCGCTCGTTGCCGGCACGCAGTTCCGTGGCCTGTTTGAAAGC
>CAMNAE010000175.1 GCA_946530565.1 uncultured Oscillibacter sp. | reverse complement strand
TATGCTGGGCATGAGAAAATATGCCTGGCTGAATGATCCCTGGCCATGGGAAAAGCGGGCGGAGAAGGAGGCATAATATGTTTGTATATGAAAAAAAGCTGCAGTACCCGGTCAGAATCAAAAATCCGAATCCGGCTCTTGCAAAGTTTATCGTTTCACAATATGGTGGTCCGGATTGCAAAAACCGATAGTATCAGTAAATAAAAAATAAAGACAGGCGAGATGCGGCTTTTTCGTACACGATATGAGACAATATCGTACGGAGGGCCGCATTTTTTTCTTCTTCCGTAGCATCGGCGCTCTTTATGATATCAAGCACCTCACGCACTTTCTTCCGCATCTCCTCGGGCTTGAGGGTCTTCGACGCAGTAGCTTTTTCCGCTTCTTCCTTTCGGGCAAGCAGCTCTTCGATCCCGGAATTGAGCCGAGCCTTCTTCCGCGCGTATTCCTCCAAGGTATCAATGCCGGCCTCGTAGGCCTCCAGGACGCGCCGAAGTTTGAGACGCTCGACCGCGATCAGGTGATCGTAATCCGGCCCGTCGCCGGCCTTCTTGACGACCTGCGGCGCGAGCGGGAAATTGTTGCTTGCGACGCAGCTTTCAAGAGCAGCGATCGTGATCTTGTTTGCTTTTGCGATCGAGAGCGAGTGAGAGACCGAACAGGATCCGTGAGCGTATTTATAGCACTGCATGGACGGACAGGCGAGGTTTGAATAGATCAGTGTGGATCCGCACGAGGAGCACCGCACAAGGCCCTTGAGCATCCATTCAACAGGCTGATCATGCCGGGTATAGGGAAGCGCGGAGGCACGGCGCTCAAGCTTGGTCTGGACGGCCTGAAAGGTCTCCTCGTCAATGATCGGAGGGAAGTTCCCGTCGATCAGCAGCGCCTTGTCCGTCTCTTCACAGTGAACATAGTCGATCTTCCCATCTGTTGACCAGCGGATCTTTCCAATATAGACAGGATTGCGAAGGATGTACCGGATCCAGCGGTTGCTTGGGATCGATCCACGACGCGTTCGCACGCCCTCATCGGCGAGCTCGCGGGCAATGGAAACGATTCCCTTTCCAGCGAGGTAATCCCGGAAGATCCTGCGCACCGTCTCCGCGTGCTCGTTCGGAACGTAGCTTTTCCCCTGCACGTCATAGCCGAAGGAGGGGACAGTCACAATCTCGGAGCGGGAGATCTTCTCGTTCATGCCTCGCTTGACCTCGCCGGACAGGCGGATGCTGTAAAACTCGTCCATCCATTCAATGATACGCTCGATCAGAGATCCAAAAGGGGAGTCGTCAAGCGGCTCGGAGATACTGACTACATCGACACCAGCGCGGCCGAGCATGGACTTATAGAAAATACTTTCCTCCTGGTTGCGGGCAAAGCGGCTGAATTTCCACACAAGGATTGCATCGAAGGGCCGTTCCTTCTCCTTGGCCAGCGCGATCATATTCTGAAACGCCCGGCGCCTTTTGGCATAGCGTCCAGAAACACCGTCCTCTACAAAGACAAACTCGTCAGGCACGATCATGTCGTGCGCCGCTGCGTAATCGCGGATCAGCTTCAGCTGACTGTCAAGGCTGTATTCATCCTGCCGCTCGGTCGATACACGCACGTATGCGGCGGCGTTTCTCATTCGATCACCTCACATTTATTATTCACCCTCGAAGAAAGAACTCTTCGAGGGTGATTTTGTTATTTCAAACAACCTGGTCATCCTCGTCTTCGTCTTCCTCAATGTAATCCGTCGTGTAGATAACATTAGAAGACTGTGACTGGCGGAAGTCCTCTGCAAGCATGGTCTTTGTGAATTCTGCCGAAGGATCAATCTGATAGACAAGGGATTCCATCTCGTCAACTGTGGAGTAGAAGAATTCTTTCCTCAGGTTGACCTTATTCACACGCTTGCTGTTCAGCATATTGTGGAGCTTGGTTTCAAGTGAAACGGCGTCTTCGGAGAAAATAAAAGCGTGAACATCAAATTCAAAGGGGACACTGGCGCTGCCGAGCTCGTTGATACGATCCTGAGGATTAAAGCGACGGGTCATACCGACCTTAAACACATTTTCTCCAAAAGAGCCAAGGTTGCTGATCACATACACGGTTCCGGCTTTGCCGTTCTGAAGATTGACGATCTCGTCTTTCTTAACTCGCACGTCGGAGAGCAGAGATTCAAGCTCCAGAATCCTCTTCTGATAGGCAGCAACAGCTTCTGCATCGACACCGACCATCTGCGTTTTAATACGCTCGATCTCGTTCTCATATTTGGATTCTTCATTCTCAATCTTTGCTTTCTCGGCCTCAAGAGCCTTCCGCTCAGCGGCTTCCTGACGCATTTGCTCACGGATCGCCGCCTGCTCCTGACGAGCCTGCTCTTTCTTCACGTAGTAGTTGTATTCAATCTTCACGGCGTTGATGAAGAGATACTCGATTTCACCAATAAATTTGGTCATAGTGCCCGCAATGTTCTGATTGCCGTCTGTAGCTATAGCAAGATACTTCGCGGTAATGGTTTTGACCTGCTCGATCCCTGCGTCAAGCTTTTCATATCTCAGATTATAGAGAATATTCTGCAGCTCGGCTCTGAGGGCAATGACCATCAGCTTATAGATTGTCCTGTTCGCCTTTGTTGTATAGCGCCCGGCATAGCTCGTAAGTATATTCTCGATCTGCTTGTCGTTCTCACGAAAAGCCTTGTTCAGGGATTTCACGTCCATAGAATGGAGATGCAGAATCACGGAAGGAGACATCTCGTCAAGCGCAGCTTCATCCGCTGCCGGAAGTCTGCAGCTCTCGAGGGCCGGGGCGGAATCAAAGAAAGTTTTGATCCCGTAATCCATCGACTTGTATAGCTCGCGAAGCTTGGCCAGCCTGTTTGACGCGGTCTTATTCTGCTTTTCAAGTTTTGCCGAGGCTTCTGAGAGCTCGGCGATGCTGGCTCTCAAGGTAGCAATCGTCTCATTATTCTCGGCTATAGTGATATTGCCGCTGTTGATTTTCTCCATTACCTGCTCATATTCGGTAACGCCGAGAGCGGCAATTCTTGCAGAGAGCTGATCGTTCTCCGTCTTGAGAGAAGCACAATCACTGTTGAGAGATTCTATCGCCTTAGTCTTGCGTTCATTCATCTCTTTTTCATTGGAAAAAGATTTCTTGAGCTTGAAATACTTAACCGTGCACACAACGGTAAAGATAAAAGCCGCTACGAAAAGAATGAAAATGACCATATTTCTACCTCTTCTTTTACAGATTATTCTTCGTCAACTTTATTTCACATTGCTTGTAAACGCCACGGCGAGGCCCAGGATGCGGACGGAGCTGATCTCCTCGCCGATATAGATAAAGGGCTCATACTTTGGGTTTTCGGGATTGAGGACAAGCTTGTTGGAATCTGGGTAATAGTAAACGCGCTTCAGCGTGGCTTCGTCGCCGATCAGCACCGCGGCGATCTGACCGTTATCGACCGTAGGCTGCTGCCGGATATAAACAATGTCACCGTTATGGATCCGGGCGTTTATCATGCTGTCGCCTTTGCAGCGAAGGGCAAAGTCGGCGACAACATGTTCCGGCATGGAGACCTCTGCCTCAATATTCTCCGCAGCGAGGATAGGATCACCGCAGGCGATCGTGCCAATGAGCGGGACAGTGTTCATCTTTGGCATCGGAAGGATATTTGCCGCAGGAGAATATGAAACAGCTCTCTTAATGGTTGTTCGGTCAGTCAAATAATCCATATCAACATTAAAGTAATCAGCAATAGCTTCCAACATTTCAAATGCTGGCTCGCGCTGATTGCGTTCATACATACCGATTGTGCTTTCCGAAACACCGAGAAGGCGTCCAAGATCGCGTTGGGTTAAATCGGATTCTTTACGAAGTCTTTTTAGTACATCTCCAAACATTAATGCTCACCTCGCTCAAATAATAACACGGAACGTGTTAATTAGTCAACAAGAAAAAGCACAAAATGTGTTGACAAGCTTAAAAAGTTG
Organism: uncultured Oscillibacter sp.; assembly: GCA_946530565.1. GTDB lineage: Bacteria > Bacillota > Clostridia > Oscillospirales > Oscillospiraceae > Oscillibacter. The sequence continues at coordinate 243 of CAMNAE010000175.1, read as the reverse complement.
TGTTATATATATACCGCACGAAACGTGCGGAATGGAGGTGAGCAAAATGAGTAATGCCGAAATGGGCGTTAAGTTGAGAGAACTACGAGGAAATAAAACCCGTGAAGAAGTCGCAGCCGCTGTTGGTGTTTCGATTTCTGCAATCCAGATGTACGAAAACGGTGGGCGTGTGCCTCGTGATGAAACAAAGAAAAAGCTCGCCGAGCTTTACGGAGTTTCTGTGCAGGATTTATTTTTTGCATG
>CAMNAE010000174.1 GCA_946530565.1 uncultured Oscillibacter sp. | reverse complement strand
ACCTTGCCAAGGTGGAGGTAGCGAGTTCGAGCCTCGTTGCCCGCTCCAAAAGAAAACCACCCCACTTTGGGGTGGTTTTCTTTTGGCATAAGGGCACGAGGGTCGAACAGACCGGTCGGTGCGCGAGCACCGATTCAGACTCTCCGGGGGAGAGTCCGAAAGGCCGGAAGTGCGTGCCGGGCGCGCTGCGCCCGGGCAAGCCTTTTTGCCCGCTTCAAAAAGAAAAGATAAGGGAGAAGCGTGAAGAGGAACATAATCGGCAGCCGTTTTCTGCCTCTTGCCAAGTCGGCCTGACAGGTTTAAAATAGTAGCCGCTTCGAATGATTCGAAGCGGCTTTTTCATTTGTTCACTCCGGCACGACCGCCTGCGTGATCCCGCAGAGGTCTTTGATGACTGTTCCGGCGATGATGAGCCCCGCGCTTGACGGCACAAATGCAACGGAGCCCGGGGTGGCTCGGTGTCCCTTCGGCATCTCTTCGGCTGCCCCTTCATCGTACTGCGGCGCAAGCGGCAGCTCCTCAGACCAGACGACTTTCAGATGCCGAATGCCTCGTTTTCCGAGCTCCTTGCGCATGATGCGGCAGAGCGGATCGTTTTTTGTCTTGCTCAGATCGCTCACGCGAAAGGCAGTCGGGTCAAGCTTGTTGCCGGCGCCCATCGCTGAGATGATCGGTATGCCGGCTTCTTTGGCCGAGAGCGCCAGCTGCAGCTTTCCGGTCACGGTATCGATCGCGTCGACGATATAGTCGTATCGGGAGAAGTCGAATTGCTCTGCCGTCTCCGGCAGGTAAAACAACTCATATGTGCGCACACAGCAGTCGGGATGAATGTCTTTGATACGCGCGGCAGCGACTTCGACCTTGCTTTTCCCGACGGTGGAGTGCAGCGCGATAATCTGCCGGTTCAGGTTCGTTTCGCTGACGCGGTCATTGTCGATCAGGTCCAGGGCGCCGATGCCGCTGCGTGCAAGCGCTTCGACGGCATAGCCGCCTACCCCTCCGACGCCGAAGACGGCGACGCGCGCCGCGGCGAGACGCTCCATGGCGGACAGGCCGAGAAGCAGCTGCGTTCTTGAAAAAGCTCTGTTCATGCTCTCACATCCTGTGCATTTCCCAAATTCTCTTTCAGAATACTAGGATTATCATCATGATGCAACCCCTTTTTATAAAAAAATGTCATCGATCCATGCACGCACTGCTCGCTTTCTGTGTCTTTTTGACTTTCATTTCGTTACTTTGCGGCTGCAGGGACAGGAAGGATACGGTCCGAGCGGCGATCGCCTGTACGGAGCCGCCGCTTTCCTTTGAGGCTGCGGGAGTATCGGAGCGGTCTTTGACGCTGATCAACGAGCCGGAACGGCAGCTTGCGGGCCTGGAGCCGTGGATCGTGAGTCGAATCGTCGAGATCAGCGGTCTTGATGCGCAGTACTATCTTGTTGATGCCGATGCGCTTTGTGCCGGTGTTGCATCCGGAGAATTCGATCTTGCTGTCGGAGCGCTCAAACGAGATAAAGACGCGCATGACGGCGTTGTATTTTCTCATGCATATTATCAGGATGATCCTGTACTGCTGGTAAAGAGTTCCCGCTTTGCTGATGACACGCTCCCGGCTTCAGCACTTCGAGACCTTTCCCTCGCGGCACTTACGGGCAGCAATGAGCTGCACTTTGCCGCCGAACGACTGGCTGTATCAGACCTTGCCGCGGCCGAGGATGCGGCGCAGCTTGTGATGCTTTTAAACAGCGGTACTGTCGACGCACTGCTCCTGAACCGTGTGAAGGCGCAGCTTACCGTAAACGGTGATCCTGCACTCAGGATCATTGAGCTCGGAGATATCCCTGAGCCGGACTGGGAGTCCGGACTTGCGATCGCCGTATGTGCGGAAAATGAGACTCTGCTCTCTTTGGTCAATGCATCTCTGAGTGAGATCACAGAGGAGGAACGCCATGCAGCCCTTATGGCAGTGATCGAAGCGAGCCGGGCAGGAAAGAGCAGTTGATGTGTGCTGTACATTTGTTCTTGATTCTCCGGCGTGTTTCTGATAAACTGCTTGCATATGTATCAAACGAGATCAAACGAACAATGGAGGATCTATGCGCATTTTAGGGATTGATCCCGGCTATGCGACGATCGGCTTCGGCTGTCTCGACCAGGAGCGAGCCTCGCTCCGGGTCGTGAACTACGGCGCGATCACGACACCAGCCGGCATTCCGCTCTCACGAAGACTTTTGCAGATCGGCGAGGACATGGAGTCCCTGATCACACAGCTCAGGCCCGATGTGATCGCAGTGGAGGAGCTGTTTTTCAATACGAACATCACTACGGGCATCGCCGTGGCGCATGGACGCGGAGTGATCCTGTACGCAGCCGAGCACTGCGGGATTCCGCTGCATGAATATACGCCGGCACAGATCAAGCTGGCGGTCGTCGGCTACGGAAAGGCCGAGAAACACCAGGTCATGGATATGACACGGAGGATCCTCTCTCTCAAAGAGCTGCCGCGGCCGGATGACGCGGCGGATGCCCTGGGCGTCGCGCTCTGCCACGCACGGAGCATGACCTCGCGCCTGCCGGAAGATCATCATGTGCGCGAGACGATTTAGGAGCGATATATATGTTTTATTATCTTGACGGCTTGATCGCTGAGCTCCTTCCGCAGATGGCGGTCGTGGACTGCGGGGGTGTGGGCTATGCCTGCAGAACCACGCGTACGACCCTCTCGCAGCTCCAAAAAGGGCAGCGCGGCCGGCTCTATACGCATCTAAATGTCGGCGAAGACCTCTTTGACCTCTACGGTTTTGCCTCGCAGAGCGAGCTTGCAAGCTTTCGGATGCTTCTGGGCGTCACAGGCGTCGGCCCCAAGGCCGCGCTTGCAATCCTCTCGTCGACGACACCGGAGTCGCTTGCCATGGCGATCGTGACTGAGGATGAAAAGTCGCTGACTGCGGCACCGGGTATCGGAAAAAAGATCGCCAAGCGGATCATTCTGGAACTCAAGGACAAGCTTGCCCGTGAGAGCGGCGGTGCGATCGACTTCACTGCCGGTGCAAGCGTTGCCGGGACGGCTGCGATCCCCGACAAGGCCTCCGAGGCCGCACAGGCTCTGGCGGTGCTCGGCTACAGCGGAGCCGAGATCAGCGCCGCGCTCAAAGGCGTTGATTCGTCGCTCCCGCTTGAGGAGATCGTCCGCAGCGCCCTGAAGAAAATGGTGAAGTGAGGCGGCGCGTATGAGCATTGAATTCAGCAGCAATATCTACGAAGAGCCGCTGGTCGCAAAGACCTTTCAGAGCGAAGACGCTCAGGAGGGCTCTCTCCGCCCGAAATTCCTGAAAGAATATATCGGGCAGAGCAAGGCCAAGGAAAACCTTTCAATCTTCATTCAGGCGGCGAAAAAACGCGGAGAGGCACTCGATCACGTTCTGCTTCACGGGCCCCCGGGGCTTGGCAAAACGACGCTTGCGGGCATTATAGCAAATGAAATGAATGTTAATATCCGCATCACATCGGGTCCAGCGATCGAAAAACCCGGCGATCTTGCGGCTCTGCTCACAAATTTAAATGAGGGCGATTTACTCTTCGTCGACGAGATCCATCGGCTCAACCGCTCCGTGGAGGAGATCCTCTATCCCGCCATGGAGGACTACGCGCTCGACATCATCGTCGGCAAGGGTCCCTCGGCAAACTCTATCCGGCTCGATCTGCCGCGCTTTACGCTGGTCGGCGCGACCACACGGGCAGGTCAGCTCTCGGCGCCTCTGCGCGACCGCTTCGGCGTGTCACTGCGCCTCGAGCTCTACACCCCTGAGGAGCTTGCGCTGATCGTGCGCCGGAGCGCTGAGATCCTCGGCGTGAAGATCGAAGAGGACGGCGCTTATGAGATCGCACGCAGAAGCCGCGGCACGCCGCGCATCGCCAACCGCATGCTCAGACGCGTGCGCGACTATGCCGAGGTCTGTGCCGACGGTGTCATCACGCGCGAGGTCGCGGATCAGGCACTCCTTGCGCAGGAGGTGGATTTCCTGGGTCTCGACGCCGTTGACCGCCGTATGCTCCGTGCGATCATCGAGCATTACCGCGGCGGGCCGGTCGGCCTTGAGACGCTCGCGGCGACGATTGGGGAAGAGGCAGTCACGCTCGAGGACGTTTATGAGCCTTATCTCATGCAACTCGGCTTTCTGATGCGCACGCCCAGAGGCCGCTGTGTTACGCCGAAGGCCTATGAGCATCTGCACCTGC
>CAMNAE010000173.1 GCA_946530565.1 uncultured Oscillibacter sp. | reverse complement strand
TCGACCTGCCGGACGGCCGCCGCTGGCTTCTGACAGACGAATAAAGTTAAATTAGAAAGCTGAGAGCAGCGCCGAAGGGCCGCTCTCAGCTTTTATGATAAGTTTGTTCAGGAGCCCACACGCCTCTCAGCGGTACAGTGCCGCCACCTGATCGATGTGCGCCCGCATGCCCTCGACCACCTCTTCCGGCGCGAGGATCTTCGCCTTCGGGCCGAAGGCGGTGAGCCAGGCATAGAACTGCGGGCTCACGATCACGTCGCAAAGCACGGTGAAGTGCGTATCGCCGTCGGGCACGAGCATCGCGTCCTGACCGAGCCGGTCGAGCACCGCGCCGACGAGCTCGTTTTCAAAGCGCAGCTTCACCTTTCGCTCTTTCCCGGTGAACATGCCGAAGACCTTTTTGGCGTAGATGCCCATGTCGAGCGCACGGAAAGCGTCCAGGCCGTCGCGGTCCGTGTCGGTCAGGCGGATGCGGTCCATGCGGTCGACGCGGTAGTGCCGGATCTCGCCGTGGGAGGCGTCATAGGCGACCATGTAGTAGTTCTCGTCGTCCCAGGTCAGGGCGAAGGGGCTCACCTGATACCAGGCCCCGTCGTGCCGGTAGGCCTTTTTCTTGTCGACCGTATACATGAAGTACTTGAAGCGGATCTGCTTGTTTTTCGAAATGCCGCTGTGGATCTCGTCGACATTGTAGTAGATCGACTCGTTCATCTGCTTGATCCGGTTCGTCACATACACCTGCCGCTGCAGCAGCTGCGCCTCGTGGATGCTCGCGAGCTTTTCGATCTTGCGGATCAGCGTGCCCGTTTTGGCGCGCGTGATGAACTTCGAGGACTGCACGCTGTCGACGAGCAGCTTGAGCTCGGGCAGCTCAAAACTGCGCTGGCCGACGAAATAGGCGCTGCTCTTGCCGCTGCCGCACTGAACGATGTCCAGTCCGTAGGAGCGCAGCGCGTCCAGGTCGCTGTAGACGCTCTTCCGCTCCGCGGCGATCCCCTGTGAGTCCAGATAGTCGAGGATCTGCTTCATGCTGACCGGGTGCGCCTCATCGGAATTGCGCAAAAGGTAATCCATCAGATAAAGGGCCTTGAGTTTCTGTTCGTGCGCCATGGGAAACCGACCTTTCTCCGGCGAAGCATGGATCAACACAAGCGGGAAACTGCCGCCGGCCAGTTTCTGGCAATACCGCAAAAAGCAAGGGCTGACGCCGAAGACGTGCGCGTGCGGTGCTGCCTTTGATCCCTTCGATCCTTATGTCAGTACCATAGCACAGATTTGCCCATAGAGCAATGACCCGGTGGTAGAGTTCCGCGGAAAAAGGAATGCTCTCAGTACGAAAGAGCGGACAGCTGCCGCGCTCTGCACGCATATCCGTCGTCCGCTGCGCAGGCGGGGGGGAGCAGGCGGGGGATCCCGGATACGGGCTATTTGGAATAGAGCACGATGTCCACGCTGAAGAGCTGCGCCTCGGTGCTGATATTGAATGTGCCGTGATAGCGCCGCACCGTCGCCGCGACGGAATGAAGCCCGATCCCGTGGCCGCCCAGCTGCGCTTTCGGCAGTCCGTCCTGCCCGAGCGCGACGGTGCCGGCATAGGGATTGTCGACGCAGAGCGTCAGGATCGCGTCCGTCGCCATGTCGGAGCCCACTCGGATGCGCCGCTGTGCCTCGGGGAGCTTTTCAACCTCGTACAGCGCGTTTTCCAGCAGGTTCCCGAGCATCGCACAGTACTCGACGTCCGGTACCGAGAGCGTCTCCGGCAGGTTCAGCGACCACTCGATCACGGCGCCCGCCTCTTTTGACAGCTCGTCATAGTGGGCGGCGAGCGCGTCGACCGCGTGGTTTTGGCAGTAGCGGCGGTGCTGCGTCTGCGCGCTGACGTCGATCAGCTGCCGAAGATAAGCCGACAGCTTTTGCGTCTCACCGCTCCGGTTCAGCTGATCGATGACCGCCAGATGCTGCCGGAAATCGTGGCGCAGGGTGCGGGTCTCGGCCATGTAGTTCTGCAGCTCGTCATAGCGCTTCTGCTCCATTTTGAAAAAGCCGTTTTCCTGCTGCAGCCGCGCCTGTTCCGAAAGGCTCCGGGTCAGGTGGAAGAGCAGCTGGCAGAAGGCGTAGAGCACGCCCGGCACCACCAGCATGATGACCAGGGAGATCCTGCGCACGCGCCCGACCATGACGTTGGCCGGATGGAGCGGCGTCATCCAGAAGTCGAGCAGGGTCAGCAGTATGGGGAGCAGGCAGAAATATTTCCAGAACGGCCCGAGCAGCTCCGCGTCCAGAAGATACGGGATCCGCTTCGAGAGCGTCGGAAAAAACAGCGCGCCGAGCAGCAGGGAAAGGAAGAGGCACACCAGCCCCGCGGTCACGGAGAACGGAGCGCCGTCCGCCTCGATCGGCGCGGCCAGGTAGCTCGTATACATGGACGAGAAGCCGGCGAGCGTGCAGCCGGTGAAGAAGCAGAAGAGCTTTTTCGCCGTGGGCAGCGTGACGAGCATCAAATACAGCGCGGCGCACAGCGGGATGAAGACGAGCAGCATCCACTTTGCCGGCAGCAGCTCATTTGCACAGAGATACGCACCGAGCACAATAAAAGCGGCGAGGAGAGCACCTGCAGGAAGTGCTGCGAAACGCATAGGAAAGCGCGTTCTCCTGCGCACGGGGATCAGGGCGAAGATCGCGCCGGGGATGACGATCGCAAGCTCCAGCGCGTAGCGGATCATCAGTTCCATCAGCGCATCCTCCCCCGCGTGTGAGAGATCTGATACTGGGAAAACGAGGCCACGAGCGCACGCTGTTCCCGGATCCGGATCGGGAAGCGGGCACCGTTTTTCATAATGAACACAGATCCGTCGGTCGAGGCGATGTGATCCATATTCAAAAGAATGCCGCGATTGCATTGGAGAAAGCGCGGATCGGCGGAGAGCTCATGCTCGATCTCGGAAAAGGTCATGGCGGAGCGGATGTGCTCGCCCGCGGCAAGCTCGATCACGACCGCATGGCCCTGAGACTGCGCGGCGCTGATGTTCCCGTAGGGGATCCGCAACTCCTGCCGGTCCGCGCGGACCAGAAGCTCCGGCTCCGGAAGCGTGAGAACGCGCCGGGCCTCCTTCAGCACGCGCGAAAGATCCTCAAAGCGGCAGGGCTTTACGAGATAGTCGAAGGGGTGGACGGGGAAGGCGTCGGGCATGAACTCCACGGAGCTCGTTAAAAAGACGATCAGAAGGGCGGCGTCGCGCTCACGAAGATGGCGCGCAAGCTCCACGCCGTTCATGCCCTCCATGCAGATATCGAGAAAGACGAGCTGGAAAGCGCCGGGCCGCCAGGCATCGAGCAGCGCCTGTGCGCTTGCATAGTCCATCACGGACAGAGCGTCCTGTCCCGCGATCCGGGCGCGCAGATCGCCTATGAGCGCTTCGCGGTCGGGCTCGGAGTCATCGACGATCGCAATGTTCCAGAGCACAGCGCTTCACCCCTTTCGTGTCAGACGTTTTGTTTGTGCGGATCATCGCTGCACATAGTATAGCATGCTTCGAAAAAAGATGCGAGCGTTCCCGCACTTTTTTTTGACGTTCGTGCAGTGAAAAAGTACATTCGTGCAGGAACGGTTGAAAGCGATCGGCTTGTGAGATATTATCTATCATAACAGAGTATATCATCATAATAGTATACATATGTCCTTTTTTGAGATTCAGGGCGAGCGGAAGGAGGGAAGCGCGGTGGAGAACAGGGAGTCGGAACGCGCCGAGGCGGCGTCTCACGCAGCCGGAAAAACCGTTCTTCGAGCGCTTGCCGCCTTTTTTGTGACCGCCGCGATCCTGATCTCTTTGCTGCTCGCCTCGGCCCTGATCCCGAAGGAGGCCATTCGGGCCAACACGCTCGCCTCGGCGGAATATCTCTGCGAGACGCCGATCTTCGGCACGGTGATCGGCGGCGTGAGCGCGAGCCGGATCGACCGCTACGCCGACGCGATCCTGCTCGGCATCGCCTGGCAGCTGGACGCGGAGCGGCCGCTTGAGTCCGTCATGCGCGCGGCCTATTACCATAAAGACATACAAAACGAGAACAGAAATCTCCTTGACGCCGTGGAGCGGGATCTCCCGGCAAATCAGGAATATCTGCGCTACTGGCACGGCTCGATCGCGCTCGTGCGGCCGCTGCTTCTGTTTTTGCCGCTCACGGGGATCTGCGCCTTAAACGGCGTCTTACTCGCGGCGCTCGCGCTCGTGCTTTTGGGGCTGCTCATCA
>CAMNAE010000172.1 GCA_946530565.1 uncultured Oscillibacter sp. | reverse complement strand
CTCGGGCACGACCATCGGGACGTCGGGCGTCCAGCGGTTGGCGGAGTTGTTCGAGACGATCGGGCACTCGAGCTTCGCGTAGCGCTCCTCGAGCGCGCGGATCTCCTCCTTCTTCATATCGACCGCGCAGAAGCAGAAGTCGACCATTTTCGCGAGCTTCTCGGCATCGGCGTCGGCGTCCATGACGACGAGGTCCTTCGCCTCCTCGGGCAGAGCCGCGTCCAGCGCCCAGCGGCCGGCGACCGCGTCCTCATAGCGCTTGCCGGCGCTGCGGGACGACGCCGCGAGCGCGGTCAGACGGAACCAGGGGTGCCCCTCCATCAGCGTGATGAAGCGCTGACCGACCATACCGGTACAGCCGATGATGCCTACTTTATACTGCTGCATGATGCAAGCCTCCTTATAAAAATCCCCACGGGGAAAACGAACGGTTGAATGTCGGAGAGAACTGCGGTATACTAAATGGAACATCGAACTATCATGATCCAAATCATCATCCTGTACACCCACAGCGGACATTTGTACACATATTAGCACTCTTTTTCCCCCGCGTCAAGTGCTGACCATTGGGAGGTTCTATGAAAAAGCTGCTTCGATTCGCGCTCTTCCTCGGCATTTTGATCGCGCTTGCATCCTCTTCCGCCCTCGCCTACGAGCCGCAGACACTGCTGATAGGCCTGCGCTTCGGCTCTACGGCCATGTTTTCGGCAAATCTTGAAAACGCCGTGGGTGCGGGCTATGCGCTCGGCTATTACGACGACGGCCGCGCCTTCCACGCTCTTGCCGAGACCGAGGAGACGAAGATCTCCGTCACCGCCGCAAACGATGTCTATCTTGCCGCCGGCACCTACTATTCCGCAAAACCCGGCAGCGGGTACGACACGTATCTCGGGCGCTGGCATGTGGAGCTCGGAAGCTACGAACGCTTCGAAGAGGCGCGTGCGGCAGCACTTGCTCTGGGCGGCTGGCCCTGCTATCTCGGCGGGAGCTACCGCGCCCGGGCCGGCGCCTACGCAAGTGAAGAAGAGGCGCTCTCCGCGGCTTCTGATCTGGGCGGCTCGGCCGTGCGCTCGGGCGCAACGGCGGTCTACGTCACACGCACCGGCACAGCGAGCATTCTTTTTGAATACGAGGGCGCGGCGCTCGGCATCGCGCCGGACGGCGGGAGCGAGACGGCCGAGACCTGGTTTAAGGGCTACCGCTACCACGGCGGCTTTTCATACCCGCGCACGGCGGGCGGCAATCTCTCGGTGCTGAACGTCGTCGGCCTTGAGACCTATGTCAAGGGCGTGCTCCCCTACGAGATGAGCACTTCCTTCCCGCAGGAGGCGCTCCGGGCCCAGGCGATCTGCGCGCGCACCTTTGCGCTCGGCCACCGCGTGCATACAGGCTTTGACCTGTGCAACACGACCTGCTGTCAGGTCTACAACGGCTGCTCCCTTGCGGGCGAGGCGACCGACAGCGCGGCAGAAACAACGCGCGGACTGTGCCTTTACTACAACGGCGAGCGCATCGCCGACGCAGTGTATTTTTCCTCTGACGGCGGCGCGACCGAGGACGCCAAAAACGTCTGGGGCTTTGATACGCCCTATTTAAAGGGCAAGGCCGATCCCTATGAGTCTGCCGCCGACATCCCGAACTACAACTGGTCGGTCACCTACTCGATGAGCGAGCTCACATGGATCCTGCAGCAAAAGGGCTACTCTGTCAGCACGATCACCTCCTGCGCCGTGACCGGCGTCACGGAAAACGGCAATGTCTCCGCCGTCACCTTTACCGACTCGAACGGCCGCAAAACCACCGTGACCGGCGAGCGCTGCCGCACGATCTTCTATTCCGAGACCTACAACAAGTCCGTCAGAAGCCAGCGCTTTACGATCTCAGGCGCGACGGGCGGCGCGGCCGGCGGCAGGACCTGGTTCATCAACGGCACGGCGGCGCTGCCCTCGAACTTCTATGTGCTCGGCGCCGGCGGCACGGCGAAAAGCGCGGCCGCGGCAGGGCTCTATGCCGTCACGGCCTCCGGCTCGGCGGCACTGGAGGCCGCAGCCCCGTCTTCCGGCAGCAGCGGCGACTCCGTCACGATCACGGGCAGCGGCAGCGGCCACAACGTGGGCCTGAGCCAGTGGGGCGCCTGCGCGATGGCAAAGCAGGGCTTTACGGCCGAGGACATCCTGCAATTCTACTACACAGACGTCACGATCGAATAAGGAGCCATTCCATTTATGAATACCCATGATTTTTACTATGACCTCCCCGAAGCGCTGATCGCGCAGACGCCGCTGGAAAAACGCGACGCCTCGCGGCTCATGCTGCTCGACAAACATACCGGCGCGGTCGGGCACCGGCACTTCTACGAGCTTCCTCAGTTTTTAAACGAAGGCGACTGCCTCGTTTTAAACGACTCCCGCGTCCTCCCCGCGCGGCTTCTGGGCCACCGCGTCCCCGGCGGCGGCGCCAGCGAGATATTGCTGCTCATCGACCGGGGCGACGGCGTCTGGGAGTGCCTTGTGCGGCCGGGCAAAAAGCTCCGCCCGGGAGCCGTCGTGAGCTTCGGCGACGGGCGTCTGAGCGCCGAGATCCTCGAAGAGCTGCCCGGCGGCAACCGACTCGTGAAGTTCCATTTTGAGGGCATCTTTTTGGAGGTCCTCGCCGAGCTCGGCAAAATGCCCCTGCCGCCCTACATCAAAGAGGAGCTCCGGGACCCCGAGCGCTACCAGACGGTCTACTCCCGCGAGCTCGGCAGCGCCGCCGCGCCGACGGCGGGGCTCCACTTCACGCCGGAGCTCTTACGGGAGATCGAGGCAAAGGGTGTAAAGCTTGTCTATGTGACACTGCATGTAGGCCTTGGCACCTTCCGCCCTGTGAAAGAAGACAACATCGAGGACCACGCGATGCACTCGGAGTACTGCGTCGTAACGCCCGAGGCTGCGCGCATCGTAAATGAGACGAAGCAAAAAGGCGGGCGCGTCGTGTGCGTGGGAACGACCTCCTGCCGGACCATCGAGTCGATGGCGACCGACGACGGGCACTTAAGTGACGGCGCCATGTGGACGGACATCTTCATCTACCCAGGCTACCGCTTCAAGGTCCTCGACGCGCTCGTGACGAACTTCCATCTGCCCGAGTCGACGCTCGTGATGCTCGTCTCGGCGCTCGCCGGCCGTGAGCATATCTTAAACGCCTACGCCGAGGCGGTCAGGGAACGATACCGCTTCTTCTCCTTCGGTGACGCGATGTTCATCTCGTAACGATTTCATAAGACACAGGAGGTGACGCGCCGTGCCTTATATCAGCCGTACTTCGCGGCGCAATATCGCCCTGTTTTCCTGCGCGCTCCTGGCAGTGGCGCTTACGAACTGGCTGCTGCGGGAGTTTTTCGATGTCCTCGTCTTTTCCTGCTGCTATCTGCTGCTTCTCTCCGCCTGGAGCCTGACGGCCTGGCGCAGGATCCTGCAAAAGCGGGTGCGCCGCTATTTTGTCGCCGGCGCGCTGCTTTTGGCGCTCCTCTTTGTGCTGCGTGAGCTTCGCTGGCACACGCCGCCCGGGTATGAAACGCTTGACCGCTGTCTCTGGTACGCGTTTTATCTCCCCCTCACGGCGGTGCCGCTGTGTTCTTTTTCGGCGGCGCTCTATGTCGGAAAGGAAGACGACGCGCCCGTACCCCTCTGGCTGCACGGGATCTTCACGGTCTGGACGGCCTGTATGCTGCTGATCTTATTGAACGACCTGCACGGATTCATGTTCGGCTTCGCACCCAGAGCCAACTACCATCGCTACGGACCTTTATATGCGTTCACTTTTTTATGGATGATCGTATTCACGCTCGCGTCGATCGTCATTTTGCTGCGCAAGTGCCGCATCTCGCGGTGCCGGACGCTGTGGTTCGTCCCGCTGCTCGCGGCTGCGGCGCCCTTCGCGCTGCTCCTGTGGTATCTGGCGCTCGGCAGCAATTCGCCGGTGCTCTTCGGGCAGAAGCTCTTTCACTTCCAGGAGGCCTATGCCCTGCTCTTTGTGCTTCTGTGGGAGAGCTGCATCCAGATCGGCCTGATCCCCACGAATTCCGACTATGCCGAGATCTTCGCCAAATCCCCGCTCGGCGCCTTTATCACCGACCGCTCCGGCGCGCTTCTGGAGCGCTCCGAGGGCGCGGAGATCCCGCCGCGCGAAACGCTTTCAAAGCTGCACGGCAGGCCCCTCGCGCTCGGCGGCGATCAGCTTCTGGAGTCGCGCCCGATCCGCTACGGCCGCGTCTGGTGG
>CAMNAE010000171.1 GCA_946530565.1 uncultured Oscillibacter sp. | reverse complement strand
CGCCGTCTCCCGCAAGGCGGATGACGGAAGAGGGAGAAGGTCTCAGGAGGCGCAGCACGTCCTTCCCCTCTGGGGAAGGTGTCAGACGGCATCAGCCGGCTGACGGATGAGGTCAAAGCGAGTGGGAGCCTATTACTTACTTGGGCGCATTCCTCAACGCTGTTTGACCTCATCCGGCCAGTGCTGCGCACTGTCCACCTTCCCCAAAGGGGAAGGCAAAACGCTGTTCGATGCCCGGCTGCGTGGACCGCAAAACCCCTCAGTCAGCCCTGCGGGCTGCCAGCTCCCCTTTCAGGGGAGCCAAGTGCGGCAGCGCCGTCACTTTCCCTCCTGGTCCCCCGTCATTCCGAGGAGGCCGAAGGCCGACGCGGGGATCCGTTTCCCCCTCTATTCTTTTCAGGATGTGAACTCATGGACTGGTTTCCGCTGTGGAACTCCCTGCGCATCGCGCTCATTTCCACACTGATCATCTTCTTCCTCGGCATCTTCGCGGCCTACTATATCGCAAAGGCGCCGCGCGCGGTCAAGGGCCTGATCGACGCGCTGTTGACGCTCCCGCTCGTGCTCCCGCCGACGGTCGTGGGCTATCTTCTGCTGCGTCTGCTGGGGCCGAACCGCCTGCTCGGGCGCTGGGTGCTCTCCGTCTTCGGCCTCCGGCTCACAATGACCTGGTGGTCCGCGATCTTCGCAACGGGCGTCGTCATCTTCCCACTCATGTACCGCACCGCGCGCGGCGCGTTCGAGGCCTTCGACATCGCCTACGCGCAATCGGCGCAGACGCTCGGGCTTTCAAATACCTGGATCTTCTGGCACATCCGCATGCCGCTGTGCCGGCAGGGGATCCTCGCCGGGACCGTGCTCGCCTTCGCCCGCGCGCTCGGCGAATACGGCGCGACGAGCATGATCGCGGGCTTTACCCCGGGCCGCACGGCCACGATCTCGACGACGGTCTACCAGCTCTGGCGCACGAATAACGACGCGCTCGCCTTTCGCTGGGTCATGGTGAACCTTGCGATCTCGGCGGTCGTGCTGATCGCGGTGAACCTTTTGGAGGGCCGTCAGAAACGGGAGGCGCGCCATGGGTCTTGAGGTCCATATCGAAAAGCGCTTCGCGGGAAGCGGCGGCCGGGAGGGCTTTGCGCTCCGCGCGGACTTTTCGGCCGAGGGCGGCATCACGGGCCTTCTCGGCGCGTCCGGCAGCGGCAAGAGCCTCACCTTAAAGTGCATCGCGGGGCTCGAGACGCCGGACCGCGGGCGGATCGTCCTCGACGGCGTCACGCTCTTCGACTCCGAAAAAAAGATCGACCTCCCGCCGCAGAAGCGCCGCGTCGGCTATCTCTTCCAGAGCTACGCGCTCTACCCGCATATGAGCGTCCGGCAGAACATCCTCTGCGGCCTCCACGCGGTCAAAGACAAGCGCGAGCGTGAGGAAAAGCTCCGTGAGGCGCTGCGGCTCTTCTCGCTGGAGGACCTCGCCGAGCGAAGGCCCGCCGAGATCTCGGGCGGGCAGGCCCAGCGGGCGGCGCTCGCGCGGATCCTTGTGAGCGCGCCGAAGCTGCTGCTGCTCGACGAGCCCTTCTCGGCGCTGGACGCGCACCTGCGCGTGCGGCTGCAGATCGAACTCAAGGAGCGCCTCGCCGCCTATGCCGGCGCGGTGCTGCTCGTGACGCACAACCGCGACGAGGCCTACCGCATGTGCGCGCAGCTCGCGGTGGCGGACGACGGGAAGATCTGTGAAGCGCGCGCGACGAAGCAGCTCTTCGCCGACCCGCAGAGCTTTGCCGCCGCGCGCCTTTCCGGCTGCAAAAACATCGCCCGCGCGCGAAAAATAAGCGACCACGAGGTCGAGGTCCCGGACTGGGGCCTCCGCCTCACGACGGCGGAGGAGGTCCGCGACGGCTTAAAGGGTGTCGCCTTCCGCGCGCATTACCTGAATCCCCGCGCGCCGGTCAACCGCTTCCCGGTCTCGTTTGTCGGCGAGATGGAGGAGCCCTTCGAGTGGATCCTCCTCTTCCGCACCGCCGGCCAGGACCCATCCTCAGAGCCCCTCTGGTGGCGCCTCCCGAAAGACAAGCGCCCCCAGAATGCCCCCGACACCCTCGCCCTGGCCCCGGCGAATCTATTGCTGCTCTATGAGTGAGCCGCTTCACTTTTCTCACGCGAAACTGCCCTCCCTGAAAGGGGCTAAAGCAGCATTGTCAGAAAAGAGCGTCAACGAAGGATCTGTCGGCAGAAGAACGATGTACGAGAACGAGCATCGTGCGGCAAACGACAGATCCTTCGTCGCCAGGGCTCCTCAGGATGACAGGGGGTAAGCAGATGATCCGGAGTTTTTGGTTCTAACGGACCCCTCAGTCGCCTACGGCGACAGCCCCCCTTTCAGGGGGGCCGAAGGCCAAGGGCCAAGGGGCAGGAGGAAAGGCAATGGCCCCCCTGAAAGGGTCGAACCTTCCGGTGGACGGTTCGAAGGCAGCCCGAAGGGCTGACTGAGGGGTCAGCCTCGCTCACGCCGCGTCCGATCATTCACTGAAAAACGCCCGCAGACAGCGCCATGAAGCAAGCGCTGTCCGCGGGCGGCTGTTTTTTGTTTGATTCAGGCGCTCTTCTGCCCGGCGATCTCGTGTACCTGCTCGACCGTCAGGCCGGTGAAATGCGCGATCTGCTCAAAGGTCAGGTCCGTCCCCAGCATCCGCTGCGCGATCTCAACGGTTTTCTCCCAGGCGACCTGATTTCTCATCTCTTCAATGCTCCTGCACATACTGGCAGCTCCTTCCCGACTTTTTGATTTTATCTTAGCAAAACAGAAACGCATTTTCAATCGATCGCAAAAGAACCCAGCCGGGAGCGACGCGTATGGCAGCCGTTCCCGGTGGTCATCATTAAAAAATGTCTTGCAGAACGATATACAGTATGCTATGATCTAAGCAGGAAAGGCGGTGCAGGCATTATGGCGATCAAAAGTTCAAACGTAATGGCAAGAGTCGAGCCTGAGATCAAGGAAAAGGCCGAAGAGATCCTCTCGCAGCTCGGTATCTCCGCTTCCGGCGGGATCAATATGTTCTATCGGCAGATCATCTTATGGAACGGTCTTCCGTTCCGACCGTCGCTCCCGACCCCCGCACCGAAAGCGCTTGAGGACATGACGAAGGAAGAATTCGACGAGAAACTCTCCCGCGGCCTCGCGCAGGCAAGGAGTGGAGAGAAAATGCGGGCCGAGTC
Source organism: uncultured Oscillibacter sp. (assembly GCA_946530565.1). Lineage (GTDB taxonomy): Bacteria > Bacillota > Clostridia > Oscillospirales > Oscillospiraceae > Oscillibacter. Next base: position 1,056 of record CAMNAE010000171.1, on the reverse strand, counting down.
CTTCTTTGACGCGCTGGAGCAGGAGATCGTAAGTGCCTATGGCTGAGCGGTATTCGGTATTTGTCACGAAGGAGGCGCAGCGGGACATCCGCGAGAGCGTATGCTACATCGCAGGTGCGCTGTCGGCCCATCAGGCAGCACTGAAGCTCGAAATGGCGCTGCGCAAAGAGATCGCGTCACTCTCTTATATGCCCAAGCGTATCAAAACCGTTGACGAACAGCCTTGGAAAGACGAGGGGGTCCGCCGCACACGGGTGCAAAACTACTATATTTACTTTGTGGTCGATGACGTGCAGTTGGAAGTCTCTGTGATCGCCGTCATCTATGCACGGCGGGATCAGGAAGAGCAGATGAAAGAGCGCGCGATGACCCCGGCAGCGCCGCAGAATGCCGCGGCCGCCATTTCGGCACGGCGGCTCGGAATCGCCGGGGGCAAAATCGAGCTCCCTCCGGATCTCGACCGCGACTTTGACGCACTGGACGCCGAGATCGAAGCTGAATTTTACGGAGAAGCCGTATGAAGATCCTGCCGGATACAACACTATAACCTGATTGAATTGCTTTTCAACGATCAGTGCCTTTCAGACGATCGTAATGAAACTGAAAGCCACGCTTCCGAAGTCAGATTCGGAGGCGTGGCTTTTTTCATCCCGCCTGCTCAAGGGCGGCGGAGGTCGAGGTCGATGACCCGCCCTTTTTATGAGCGTTTAAGTGCAATATCGCGCGGGCCTGCGTGAGGAGGATCTCCTGCTGCTCGGGGCTGAGCGCGCGGTAGATGCGCAGAAGGTCGGCCTCTTTTCCCCCGGGCGCGGCAGCAGTCTTATGCGAGAGGAGATAGTCCGTGCTCACGCCGAAGTAGTCCGCCAGGGCGCAGAGCGTCGCGAAGTCCGGCTCCCGGACGTTCTGGATATAGCTGCTCAAGGTCGAGGGCCCGAGGTGCAGCCGCGCCGCCACGTCCTTTTGCCGCTCATCCCGCTCGTCGATCAGATCGCGCAGTTTCTCCCCAAAGCTCATCTGCCGCACCTCCGCTCAGGTAAGTTTGATTCCTTACCTATA
>CAMNAE010000170.1 GCA_946530565.1 uncultured Oscillibacter sp. | reverse complement strand
CCTGGCCTTTCTGGAGCTCTGCCGAGCGAACGTTATCTCGCTCGGCGAGGATCCGGACATACAGGTGACCCAGATTTCCGAGCTCCCCGCCGGCATCTTTGCCGCGGAGGGCAGCGAGACATAAGGAGGCGTGAGAAAGTTGCAGCATGAATGGGACGAGCGCCTTGCGAGGCTCGAGGCGATCCTCTTTGCCTCCGGCGAGCCGATCTCGGTGGAGCGTTTGTGCACAACGACCGCGTCCGAGCGCGAGGAAATTTTGGAGCTCCTTCACCGACTGCAGGATGAATATGCGTTCAACCGCCGCGGCATCCGTCTGATCCAGATGGAGGAGCGCTGGCAGCTCTGCTCCGCGCCGGAGTTCGGCGACGATGTGCATCGCGCCTTCGAGATCCGAAAAACGGCGAAGCTCTCGCAGCCCGCGCTCGAGGTGCTCTCGATCATAGCCTATTACCAGCCCACGACGCGTAGCTACATCGACCAGATCCGCGGCGTCGACAGCAGCTATACCGTCGGCCTGCTGCAAAACCGCGGGCTGATCCGGGACTGCGGCTTTTTGCAGGTGCCCGGACGGCCGCGCATCTACGAGACGACTGAGGAATTCCTGCGGGCGTTCCATTTAAAAACGCTCGAGGATCTGCCGCCGCTTGCCGAGGAGGGTGAGGCGGGGCAGATGATGCTGACGACGCAGGGCGCGCTTTTCGATCCGCTCTCGAATCCCGGCGAAGCGCCGGGCGGACAGGAGAGCGGGAAGGCGTCTGAATAAGCGCAAATCCACTGCGGATGAAAGGGGGCAGAGGGGGAGATGAAGATCGTTCTGGGCATTCTGATCGCCCTTGCTGTGCTCATCTGTCTGCTGCTTCTTCTGCGCATTGGCGTTTCGGTGCTGCTCGAAGAGAGCGGACCAATCGTGCGTGTGGCGGCCGGGCCGCTGCGCATCCGGGTCTTCCCACGCGCCGAGGGCGCTCCGCCTGCGCACGGGAAGAAAAAGAAGAAACCTAAGAAGAAAGAAGACGCTGAGAAGAAGAAAAAGCCGGCGCTCCGGCCCGGCATCCCTGATCTCATCGAGGCGGCAAAACAGATCCTGCCCGGTGTGTTCCGAATGATCGGGCGCTTCTTCAAAAGCATCCGCATCGACCCGATGATGCTTTCCATCGCATTTTCAGGGCTTTCGGATCCTGCGGATACCGCACTGCTCTGCGGCCGTGTGCAGGAGCTGATCTGGACGCTCTGTCCGCTTTTGGAAAAGGCCGTCGATCTGCCGGACCCGCATATCCACACCGGGATCGATTTTCTGGCCGAAAAGCCGCTCATTACGGGCCGTGTCGATGTGACGGCGCGTGTGGGCGCGCTGCTCGGTGCGGCGCTCTGTGCGCTCGTTCCGGCGATCAAATGGTATCTTGCCTGGCGCCGCAGGGCAAAGCGGGAACAAAAAGCGGCTCTTCAGAACGAGAAAAAGCAGAAAACCGCCGCCGATACGCAGGCGGCAGCATGATGAAAGGGTGTTGAACCATGGAAAAGAACGACTCTGTGCGCACGAATCACTCTCTGCAGAACCTGATGCAGGCCACAATGGACAAGATCCACGAGATGGTCGACACCAACGCCATCGTGGGCGCTCCGATCCGGACCGACGACGGTGTGACGCTGATCCCGGTCTCCAAGGTGAGCTTCGGCTTTGCAAGCGGCGGCGGGGACTACGGAAAGGCTTCCGCACAGGATCATTTCGGCGGCGGCAGCACGGCCGGCGCGAAGATCGATCCTGTCGCGTTTCTGATCATCAAAAACGGTTCCGCGCGCCTGATGCCGGTCGTCTCCTCGCCGATGAACACGGTCGACCGCGTCATCGACCTCGTGCCGAATGTCATGGACCGGGCCGAGTCGCTGATCGCCTCCCGCAAACAGGGCGGCGAGCCTGTTGAAGTCACGGAGGAATAAGGGATCAGCACATGCTTGAGCGGCTCCAGAAGATCATGAGCGAGTCCGGGCTCTGCTCCCGCCGCAGCGCCGAGGCGTGGATCCTTGCGGGGCGGGTCACGATGAACGGGCACACGGCCGTGCTCGGAGAGCGGGCGGATCCCGACCGCGACGACATCAGAGTGGACGGCAGGGTCTTGCCGCGCTCCGAGGAAAAGCGCTATCTGATGCTCAATAAGCCCCGCGGCTATGTCACGACGCTCAGTGATGAGAAGGATCGGCGAACGGTCGCAGAGCTCGTGAAGGACTGCGGCGCGCGGGTCTACCCGGTCGGCAGGCTCGATTACGACTCCGAGGGACTGCTGCTTCTGACGAATGACGGCGAGTGGATGCAGCGCATACTGCACCCCGGGCGGATGGTCGAGAAGGAATACCTCGTCACCTGCACGGGGGACACTTTGCACGCGGCGGAACGGCTCGCGGCTCTTCGCAGCATCGGCGGCGAGGCGATCGCCCCGGCAAGGGTGCGCAGCCTTCAGCATGGCGAGGAGAGCGCGCTTTTATCCATCGTCATCCACGAGGGCAAAAACCGTCAGATCCGCAGAATGTGCGCCGCCTGCGATCTTGAGGTCAAACGCCTCAAGCGCATCCGCGAGGGCGCGCTCACGCTCGGGCGCTTAAAGCGCGGCGCCTGGCGGCATTTGACGCAGGAAGAGATCATACGCGCGGTGAACGCGAAGGGACAGGATGCTCCTTGAGTAAGACAAAAAATATTCTGCACAGGATCGAAGAGGGCATGCCCGAATTCTCCAAGGGGCAGAAGCGCATTGCCAGTTACATACTGGAAAACTATGACAAGGCCGCCTTTATGACGGCACAGAAGCTCGGCCGGCTCACTGAGGTCAGTGAGTCCACGGTCGTGCGCTTTGCGGCGATCCTCGGCTACGACGGCTACCCCGGGATGCAGAAGGCCCTGCAGGAGATGATCCGCTCGCGGCTCACGAGCACGCAGCGCCTGCTCAGCACCGAGGACGAATACTCCAACCGGGATCTTCTGACCGGCGTGCTGCTCTCGGAGTCCGAGAAGCTCAGAAAGCTCGCCGAGCACGCGGACCATGAGGCCTTTGAAAAAATGGTCGACCGGCTGCTCGGCGCGAAGCACATCTATGTGCTCGGCTCCCGCTCGAGCGCGTTCGTCGCCGGTTATCTGCACTTCTATCTGCATCTGATGCTCGAGAATGTCACGATCGTGCGCTCACTCACGCTCAGCGATACCTACGAGCAGCTCTTCCGCATCGGAGAGGGGGACGTGCTGATCGCCTTCAGCTTCCCGCGCTATTCGAATACGACCGTGAACATCGCACGTTTCGCGCTCGACCGCGGCGCTTCGATCCTCGCGATCACCGATAACCAGAACTCACCGCTCGTTCCGCTGGCCGACGTGGCGCTCTTCGCGCCCTGCGAGATGGTCTCCTTCGTCGACTCGATGGTCGCGCCGATGTCGCTCGTGAACGCGCTCCTGACGGTCATCGCACGGCGCCGCAAGACCGAGGGGGCCGACACCTTCACCGAGCTCGAGAAGATCTGGAACACCTACGCGGTCTTCGGAAGGGCGGAAGATGAGGACTGAGAAGCATACGCAGCGGCCGGACGTGGCCGTGGTCGGCGGCGGCGCGGCCGGCATGATGGCGGCGATCACCGCCGCCGAGCAGGGGGCGTCGGTCGTTCTGATCGAGCCCAACGAGCGGCTCGGCAAAAAACTGAATATCACCGGAAAGGGGCGCTGCAACCTCACGAACTGTGCCGACCGGGACGAGCTTTTGAAAAACATCCCGGGCAATGGCAAATTCCTCTACAGCGCCCTGACCGCTTTTGACGCGCATGCTGCCATGCGCTTTTTTGAAGGCCTCGGCGTGCCATTGAAGGTCGAGCGGGGAAGACGCGTCTTCCCGGTCTCCGACCGCGCCTTCGACGTGAGCGCCGCGCTTGAAAAGCGCCTGCGTGCGCTCGGCGTCCGCTGGCGGCACGCCGCCCTCAAAAGCCTGAGCTCGGCAGAAGACGGCATCACGCTGACGCTCAGTGACGGGGCTCTCGCGGCGAGGACCGCGATCATCGCCACGGGCGGGCTCTCGTATCCCGCGACCGGCTCCACCGGTGAGGGGCACCGGATCGCCGCGGCGCTCGGGCACACGATCACGGATCTGAAGCCCTCGCTGGTCGCCCTGAAGGAGCAGGGCAATGACTGCGCAAAGCTTCAGGGACTGAGCCTTCGCAATGTGCGGCTCGACGTCTACGAGGAGAAAAAGCGCGTCTACTCCGAGCAGGGGGAGCTGCTCTTTACGCATTTCGGCCTCAGCGGTCCG
>CAMNAE010000169.1 GCA_946530565.1 uncultured Oscillibacter sp. | reverse complement strand
CGTTATGGAGGCTGCCGCCGGGGATCACGAGGTTCTCGGCCGCAAGGAGCTGCGAGATCGTGCTGTTCGAAAGGCCGTAGCCAGCCGCGCGCGCAGGATCCACGCGCACGCTGATCTGCTGCTCGGTGCCGCCGTAGACGCTGACCGAGGCGATGCCGTCGATGCGCTCGATCGCCGGGGAGACCACGTCCTCGGCCATCGTCTGCAGCGCGTGCAGATCGTCGCCGATCAGCGCGATCATCGCCGTGGGCATCAGCGCGCTGATGTTCATGTTGATGATGTAGGGCCCGATCACGTCGTCCGGCAGCGAGAGCATGTCGAACTGCTCGCGCAGGCGCGTGGCCGCGATGTCGAGATCCGTGCCGTCGAGATAGGTGATCTGGATCGAGCAGGAGCCGTTCGACGACGTGGAGCTCACCTCGTCGACGCCCGTGACCGAGAGCGCCGCCTGCTCAAGGGGCTTGGTGACGAGCTCTTCGATATCCTCGGGCGTCGCGCCGTTGTAGTAGCAGGAGACGACCGCCATCGGCGCCTCCATATCCGGCAGGAGCGACATCTGCAGCCGGGTCGCGAACACGCAGCCGAACACGATCAGCATGATGACCGCGAGGATCGTCGCCACCCGGTGCTGAATACAGAATTTCGCGCTGCTCATCGTTTAGTCCTCCGTGCCGACCACGCGCACGGCATCGCCGTCGTGCAGGTAGTTCTGGCCGACGGTCACGAGCTGCTGCCCCTCGGCAAGACCGCTCGTCACCTCGGTGACACCGCTGCCGGTGAGGCCGGTCGTGACCACGGTGTACTTTGCGGTATTCCCCTCGACGACATAGACATACTGCGTTGAGCCGCTCGTGAGGATCGCCTCGCTCGGCACGGAGATCGCGTTTTCGGAGGCGTCGGTGTGGAAGGTGACCTCGGCGAACATGCCGGCAAGGAGGCCGGAGACGTCCGCGGGCACGCTGATCGTCACCGCGAAGAGCTTCTGCATGTTCGCAGCGCGCTCCATCGCGCGGATCGTGCCGGTGAAGCTGACGCCGGCGGCGGAGACCTTGACCTCGGCCGTGTCGCCGATCGCGAGCTTCGGCACGAGCGACTCGGAGACCGAGACCGTGACCTTCATCTGCTCGGCGCCGTTGATGACGGCGAGGGGCATCGTGTTGGCAACGTACGAATCCTTGACCGCGTTGAACGTGACGAGCGTGCCGCTCATCGGCGCGAGCACGTTGCCCTGGCTGTCGATGTTCTCAAGCGAGGTGTCGAGTTTTTCTACGCCGCTTCTGGCGCTCTGAATGCCCGCTTCGAGCTGATTGAGCGTAGAGTGGCTCGTGGAGATCGTCTGCTGCAGCTGCAGCTCGGCCTGATCGATCTCGGCCTGGGATGCCGCGCCGATCTCAAAGAGCGCCTTGAGGTCATTGACGTTCTTTTCCTGCAGGGCGATCTGCTTGTCGAAGACCGCCTTCTGGTCGTTGTAGCTCTGGATGGCTGAGCGGTAGCCGATGCCGGCTGCACTGTAATCCGCAAGTGTGCTGTCAAGATTCAGGCGGCAGAGCACCTGGCCGGCAGTCACTTGGTCACCGGCTTCTACATAGGTCTCGATCACCTTGGTGGACAGCGCCACCATGACCGTCGCGCTGTCCTCGGCCGCGACCGAGCCGGAGACCGTGCTGCCGGCATAGATCGTCTCGGCGTGGACGCTGCGCGTCTGCACCGCCACGCCCTGGGTCTTCTGCGCCTCGTCCGTCGCCCCCGCGTTCGCGGCTGTGCCGCTGCCGGAAGCGCCCTCGCCGCCGCGGGAGCAGGCGGCAAGGCTCATGAGCATTGCGGCGGCAAGCAGCGCCGCGGAGATTCTTTTCATCTGCATGGGGTTTCTCCTCCTCATCCGTTCAGAAGTCCCGTCGACCGGGCGCGGCTGTAGTTGAGCCAGGCGGAGAACAGATTCTCCTGCGCGGTGGTCACGGTCTCCTCGGCGGTTTTGAGCTCGTCCTGCGCGGCGAGCAGCGCGTTTTTCGAGATATTGCCGAGCTCGTATTTCTTCTCGGAGGCCGCGTAGCTCGATCTCTGCGCCTCAAGGCTCACGCGCGCGGCGCCGAGCACCTGCGCGTAGTCCCGCACCTTCTGGCCGAGGGCGCGGAAGGAGAGCCGGTAGCTCTGCTCGGTGTTCGAGTACGTGAGCTGCGCGCCCTCCCAGGTGTGCTTCGCGGCGCGGTATTTGTAGTCGGTGTCGCGGAAGCCCGCGTCGCGGCCGGCATCGAGATACGTGTCCTTCGCGTCGGCAAGCGTGCGCTGCGCGGCAAAGATCTTATAGCTCTTATCCAGGGCGCTTTTCAAATCAGCATCCTCGCTGATCGATGCGAGCTGTGCATCCGTGACCGTCGGGAGCGGGCCGAGCTCGATCGTACCGGTGATGTTCGCGCCGATCATATTCTCGAGCGTCATCTTCTGCGTACGCATATTCATGCGCAGCGTCTCAAGTCCGCTTTCAAGCTTGGTCCTGCCCGCTTTGGTCTGCTGCAGCTGCAGCGCCGAGATCTGCCCGAGCTCGTAGCGGAGCTCCATCTCCTGCACCGTGCGGTCCAGCGCCGCGCTCTGGCGCACGAGCGCGCCCTCCTGCGTCTCCATCGCCTTGATCGCGACATAGAGGCTCTGGGCGCCCATGACGACCTGGTCCTGCGCGTCCTGCATCTGGCGGATGATCGCGTCGTTGTCCTCCTGCAGGTCGCCGTCCTTGAGCTTTTTGAACGTATCCTCCATCGAGGCATAGCTCGTCTGGAGGTTCTGGGCTGCAGACGACGAAATTGCGCTCTGCAGTGTATTGATGGCTGCCCACTGTGCCGGATCCCAGATAAAGGCACCTGAGACATCCATCGAGCCGGTGAGCCACTGCATATCGGCGATTCCGTTGAGTCCTTTGCGGAGATCCTCATACATCTCCTCGTAGTCGACCTCGCGGATCGAGAGGATCGTCTGCTCGAGCTGCTGCACGGTGAGGTTGCTGCTCCTGACGCGGCTCTCCAGGTTCCCGAAGCTCACATAGCCCACGCGGTCGGGCTCCCAGGTGATGCTCTGGGCGATGTCGGAGGCGACCTGCGCCGGGTCCCGCTCCGGCTGGGCGGGGACTTCGGGCGCGGACGCCGCCGGAGTCTCGGCCGCGGGCGCTTCGGCCGGCGCCGCGGGGTCTGCGGGCGTTTCCGTGCCCGCCGGGGTCTCAGCCGCCGCAGGAGCTTCCGCCGCGGCCTCGGGCGCGCTCCCGCTCTCGGCCGCGCCGCTCGTCGCGCTTGTCGCGAGCGGGGCATCATTGTCACGGCGGACGATCGCGGGCTCGGAGTCGTTTGCCGCGTAGACGGCCGCCGACACGCCGAGCGCGAGCGTAAGGGCCAGGATCGGCCATTTCTTCATCATACAAGAGCCTCCTTACCGGCGCCGTCCTGCTGCGGAAGCGCGCCGCATTTGAGATAATCGAGATAGATGACCAGGTGCTCCCGCCCCTGCGCGGCGGTCAGCTCCCCGCTGCGCACCGACACGAGGGCCGAGGCGAGCGAGCCGAAGCACAGGCTGTTGAGCGCCTCACAGTGCGCCTCATCCGGACAGCGGATGCGCGTGCGGTCGAGATAGCGGAACACCTCGCGCGTGACGTCCTCGCGCAGCTGCGAGGGGTTGCAGCGGCTCATCTGCTGCAGCTCCATGCCCGGGTTGCGCTTGAGCACCGTGATGTAGCGCTCGATCCGCTTCCCCTCGCCCTGCGCCTCCAGCTTTAAAAACGCATCGTAGCAGTCGAGCATCGCGGCGAAGAGGTCTCCGCCGCTGCCCCTGAGCGTTTTGAGAAAGCCATCCATCATGAACGCGTACATCTCGCGCAGCAGATGGCGGAACAGATCGGTCTTGTCTTCAAAGTACTGGTAAAAGCTTCCGCGCGGGATCCCGGCGGCGCGGACGATCCGGTTGATCGAGGCGTCGGCAAAGGGGACGGCCTCGAACTCCCGCCAGGCCGCCTCCAAAATGCGCTCCCGCTTCTCCTGCGGCAGGCGCAAAAAGGTGTCTCTCGGCAAAGCTGCACCTCCTTTAAGTGAGTGAAAAAAACAGAAAAATGACAGACTGTCATTTTGTGACAATCTGTCATTTAAGATACTCTGCATGCCCTTCAAAGTCAAGTTGTGCGGGCGTTAAATTTGTAAAGTTATTTTGAACAAACTTCGCTTTTTTGCACAGAGGCTCAGCCAAGCTCAGATCTCGCGTCGTCGAGCGCGGCGCGGATCGTCTTGTCCATGTCGTAATAGCGGTACGAGCCGAGCCGGCCGCCGAAGCGCACGTTCGGCACGGCCTTGGCGAGGCCCTGGTATTTTGCA
>CAMNAE010000168.1 GCA_946530565.1 uncultured Oscillibacter sp. | reverse complement strand
CGAAACTTCGGCTGAGACGCCGTCTGAGACAGCAGAGCCCGCGCCTGAGAGCACTGTGACCGAGCCGGCCCCGACACCAGAGACAGCGCCAACGCCTGCGCCTGAACCGGCACCGGCGGAACCGGCGCCTGTCGCTGAGCCCGATTTTGCGGTCGTGGAACAGCCGCCGCAGGAATAAACCTCGATCAAGCTAAGAATTCATAGAAATTACAATGAGACTGGAGGACAACAGATGGAACCGAAAGAACTGGCACTGATCGCCGCAAAGGCACTGGATGATAAGCAGGGCAAGGAGATCGCCGCGATCAAGGTGACGGACCTCACGACGCTCGCTGACTATTTCGTGATCGCGACCGGCAGTTCGAATACGCAGATCAACGCGCTGTGCGACGCGGTCGAAAAGGCGCTCAAGGAGCAGGCGGACGAGATGCCGCTGCGCCGCGAGGGTCACCGCGACGGGACCTGGGTGCTGCTGGATTACGGCAGCGTCGTTGTGCATGTGTTCTCGGCCGAGGCACGGGAGTTCTATTCCCTGGAACGACTCTGGGCGGACGGCGAAAAGCTGCCGCTGGATCAGGACTGAACGATAGTGGTTCATGAGAACAGGAAAGGGGAGGTTTTGGATGACGAAGAAATGGCTTGCGTTTGTCTGCGCCGCGGCTGTGTCGCTCAGCATTGCAGGCTGCGGCGGATTGTCCGGAGCGTCTTCCGAGACACCTGCCGCGGCGCCGGCCGAGGCACAAAGCGCTGAGGCAGAGGATCGCGCGGCGCCCTCGAAGGTACCGTCTGTCCCGGCCAAGTCCGAGAAGCAGGAGGCACCCCAGGAACCGACGGGACCTGAGATCCCACAGGACTACCATCCGGAGCTCGCTGTCAAGACGATCTACTCATACGAATACGACGAGGAGAGTTATGAGAACTGGTCCGATATCAGTTTCGATATACTCTATCTGAGTCAGGCTTCATCTGAGCTGCTACCGAAACTTCAGGAGCGCCTGAAAAATGACGAAACGGAGACCAAAGCGCGTGTCGAGACGGTGAAGGAAGAGCACCGCAGCATGTACGAGGAGTTCAAACACGATGAGATCCCGTTCTACAGCGCTTTTATGAACCGCGACAGCATCTTCGTACACCGCGCCGACGAGCAGGTTTTGAGCTATGTGGACTCGTTTGAGTCCTACTCCGGGGGCGTGCACGGCTATTATGCCTATATGGGCACTAACATCGACGCGCAGACCGGCGAGGACATACCCTTTGATGCGGTCGTCAAGGACCGCGATGCCTTTGCGGAGGTGCTCGAGCAGCTCCTGCGCGACGGGTACCCGGACTCGCCCTTTGAGGGCCTGCACGATACGCTTGAAACATATGTAACGGGCGAGTATGACTTCAATTTCTCGATGGAGCCCGATGGCATCACGCTCTATTTCAACCCCTATGAGATCGCGTCCTATGCTGAGGGACTTCTGCAGGCGCAGGTGCTCTATGACGCGTACCCGGAGCTCTTCACCGATGCCTACCGCCCGGAGTGTGAGGAGTGGTGTCTCTCGGTCGAGACGAATTACGCCTTTATGACCGACATTGATGATGACGGTACGTCTGATCGCCTGCAGGTGGTCGCCTGGGAGGATGAGGACTATTTCATCCACGAGATCCTGCTCAACTGGAACGAGCAGACCTTTGACCTCTCCTCGGATATCTATGTTTATTCCGTGGAGCCGGTGCTGCTCCATGTTGCCGACGGTCGTGACTTCCTGTTTTTAAGCTGCATGACCGAAGGCGAGAGCGTGCTCACGCGGGTCATCCTGCTTGATAAGGGCCTTGCGCAGGAGGTCGGGCAGTTCTGGGGCGGCTGGCGCGACTACTACAGCATATTCAATACGGAACTTGAGGGCGGCATGCACGCGGTCCTGACCGATCCGCGGCACTTCCTAGTCTCCGAATCGCGGACGCTCTTCGGCTCAAACGGCATCAACGCCTGGTTCACGCTCGGCGACGACGGCCTTGCCGTGCCGGTCAACAACCCGCCTCTCTACGCCTTCAGTATCCCTCGCGAGATCACGGTGTCAAAGCCCTTTACGGTCATGGAGGTCATGAGCGGGAACGATGTGACTTTGAAGGCCGGTGACAAGCTGACCCTCAGCCTCACCGACGGAGCAAGCTATGTGATCGCGTCTCGCAACGGCGACAAGGATGTTCGCATCGAGATCGAGGAGAACACCGCGGAGTACGACTACCTGATCGACGGCACGCCGGTCTGGGAGTACTTCGATGATCTGCTCTATGCAGGATAAAGTCTGAAATACAGCAACGACCCCGTGCGCTGAAGTAAGCGCACGGGGTCATAGTTTACGGTGAGGAAATGCTCAAACAAGCGGATGCTCTCGGAAATAGGCGATCGTAGCGTCGGCATCGCGGTGGATCTGCTGCTGCAGCGCCTCGAGGGAATCGAAGCGGATCTCCTGGCGGAGCGGTTGGTAGAAGTCGACGCGCACCGTCTGGCCGTAGAGATCGCCGTCGAAGCCCTGCAGCCAGGATTCGACTGTGATGTCGCTTCCGTCTGAATTGACGGTCGGCCGCGAGCCGATGTTCGTGACGGCGGGGAAGACACGCTCGTCAGCGAGCGTGACCGAGGTGATGTAAACGCCGTGGCCGGGAACGAGCACATGCGGCGGCACGCGCAGATTGACCGTGGGCACGCCGATCGTGTGGCCGAGATGCCGGCCGTGACCGACGGTCTGTGTCAGGCAGTGCGGATGGCCGAGATAGCTCCGCGCGCGCTCGAGCTGGCCGAGTTCGACGAGCCGGCGGATATAGGTGGAGCTTACCGTGATGCCGCCGAGCTCGACCTTCGGGATGATATCGCAGCCGAGGCCAAGAGAAGCACATTTTTGCATCAGAAGCTCCGGTGAGCCCTGGTTTTTATGCCCGAAATGATGGTCGTGGCCGGCGACCAGGTGTACGGCGTGATAGCGCCGCACAAGGATCTCTGTTACGAAATCCTCCCATGAGGTTGTCATCATCTCATGGTCAAAGGGCACCATCAGCACATCACGGATGCCGAAGAGGCGCTCCAAAAGCCCTTTGCGGTCCTCAGGGGAATTGATCAGCGGGCAGGGAATGCCTGTGACCACCTCCTTGGGCGGCTGGGCGAAGGTAAAGACCGCGGGGGTGACGCCGCGGGCAGCGGCCTCTTCCACCGTGCGCCGTAAAAGCGCGGCGTGGCCGAGATGGACGCCGTCGAAAAAGCCGAGGGCGATCACACGTTCTTTCATAGCGAAGCTCCAAAGAAATTCTTGATCGATGTCAGTATCTGATCTCTGCACTCTGAAAGGCAGAGGAATGCGCCGTCAGGGCTGTAAACACGATAGGTACCCGCGGGGAGAGTGATCCCTTTGAGCGGATTGCCGCAAAGGCAGCGCTTTTCCTGTGCGGCGCTGAGCGTGAAAGCAGGATATTGTGAAAAGAGGGAATCGACCGACTTCAAAAGCACCGAGCCGCGCTCCTGAACGTCCTGGAGCGAGACTGCGTCTTCAAGCGTAAAGCCGGACGCCGTCGTGCGCCGCAGCGCGGTCAGCACCGCGCCGCAGGAGAGCGCCTGGCCCAGATCGTGGATGAGCGTGCGAACATAGGTGCCCTTTGAGCAGCGCACACGCAGCCGAAGATCGCCGTTTTCAGCGGGGTCGAGCAGCGTGAGCTCATGGATCACGACAGGCCGGGCTTTGCGCTCGACGCTCTGCCCCCTGCGGGCAAGGTCGTACAGGCGCTTTCCGTTCACCTTGACGGCTGAGTACATCGGAGGGATCTGCTCCTGCGGCCCGGTGAACCGAGGCAGAAGCGCGCGTATGTCAGCTTCCCCACAGTGCGGTTCAGCCTGAGAGAGCACCGTTCCGGTGATATCTTGCGTATCGGTCGTGAGGCCGAGACGAAACGACGCGATATATTCTTTGTCGCCGCCGTCTGCGAACGAGACGGCTTTCGTCGCCTGACCGACGAAGACAGGGAGCACGCCGGTCGCCATCGGATCAAGTGTGCCGCTGTGTCCGACCCTGCGCTCTTTGAGCAGGGATCGAACCTTGGCGCACACGTCCATGCTGGTCCAGTCGCTGGGCTTATCGATGATGAGGATCCCGTCCGGCATGGACATCACTCCTCCGGATTTCTATTAAAATCGGGAACGATCGCAGCGATCGCGTCCAGGACCCGATCCCGCGCGGCAGCCTCGTCGACGCCTGAGACGGAGCAGCCGGCTGCCGCCGCGTGTCCGCCGCCGCCGAGCAGTGCGCAGACCTTTGTTGCGTTGACCCGGGGCCCGGTACGAAGCGATACTTTCCACTCGTTCGGGCTGCGTTCCTTGAGCGTGACCGCGCAGTCGACGCCTTCGATCGTAGGTGCG